>CAZSIU010000009.1:0-13801 GCA_964607225.1 uncultured Methanosarcinales archaeon
TACAAAATACAAAAAGCTACCTTCATTTTCAACTGTAATTGTTTGCTTATTTATAATCTTAAAAGCATTATTATCAAAACCTTCAAAAGCTCCTTCCATCTTATCAAATTCTTTAGAACTATTACTAAACTTGCAGATAGCAGGCTCGTCAGTTTCTATTATAAGTGTAGTAATTGAAGGTTTCTCAATAATCGGATTTGGAAATGTAAATGAGCTTTTTAGTAATGGTGGAGAGGTGTCTACATTTATGTCAAATGACTTGAACGATATTCCTCGCTGATCTTTACACCTTATATTCAGCTTGTGGGTATTAAAGTCGCCACTTGCTATTTTGTTGAAATCTGGAATTTTGTGTTGAGTAGTTCCTGTTATTGTAAATAAGTCCATAAAATCGTATTCAAAGTTATTGTCAACTGAGTATTTGCAAGCAGCATCATTATCAGTTTCTACAATTAAATCAAAAATAGATTTTGATGCTGTCCCAAACCGCGGACTTACCAAGTTTATTGTAGCAGGATTGGCATCAACTATAAATAAGACAGAACCGCTTACTTGATTTTTTGCAAAATCTCTTGCAATTATTTCAAGGTTCTTGTTTCCATCGGAAAAATTTACTGTTGCAGTATATACTTTATTATTGATTGTAGAGAATGAATTCTTTATATCTTGTGAATTTATTTTTGCTGTTTCCAAATTAACTTCCTTATCAAATGTGAGCTTAATTGTAACAAGCGACACATTGATTACTGTGCCATTAGAGGGCAGAATTTCTAATATTGGTTTTGTATTATCAATAACTATGATCTGTGTTAATGGTAGGTCCATGAAGATGTTATTTTTATTTTTAGCATTTAATTCAAATGTATATTCACCATTTGGCAATGTTTCTGTAATTGAGAAGCTAACCTTTGTACTTGGCTCTGTAGTTGTTTGTAAAGGCACTATCAGTCCTGTTTTTTTATTTACAAGTCTAGAGTGCGTTACAATAGCTGGCTCAAAAAATTGAATCTCAATAGTTGGCTTTTGATTGCTTGTAAAAAATCTATCAAGAACTTTTGAGCCATCACTAACGTTTATACTTAATATCTTTGGCCCTGCAGTGTTGCTATGTGCTTCAATAGCTATTTTTTTAACTTCACCTATATTTTTAGCTGGGTCTTGTGAGTAATACCTTATAACATTAGTGCCTTCATTTAAGGCTAACAGATTATTTCCACTGGCTCCATCAAAAGCATTTAGGTTACTTATTATTATTCTATTTGTTGTAGAGGTATTGTAAGGGTGTCCTTCTGTGTCACAAGGCTCAACACATAAAAATGTTACATAATCAGGAGATGTTTTTAGAATAATTGAACTATTAATGCTTGTCCTATCATAAATTTGTATAAACAAACTGTCGACTATTCCTTTCTTGATTATTGGCAATAAAGTTGTGTTTGGAGCAAAATAATCAGCTTCGCATGTTGTTGTAGTGCAGTCAGCTTTATTGTCGCCATCAGCATTCTTGACACATACATTATTTATATTTTGACATACTTTTATACCACATTCATCAAGAGAAGGATTTTTTATTTTATTATTTTCATCATGTGTAATTTGTACATTGCTACATTGCTCTGCATCATAATCCCTGCATACAACATCATCACAATTTTTTGACTTTCCATTTCTGAAATAGCATTTAAATGCACCTTCTGACAAAGCGTTTGACTTTTCTCTTGCACAAAAATCAAAAATTTCATTAAAAGCCCTTAAGTTTTCTAAAGAAGCAGTACCTTTTCTTTCACACCATTGGCAGTTGTATTCAGTTGTGCTTATACACACACCAATACCTATTTGGTCTGCTAAATTCTTCCATTGGCAATTTCCAACTCTGCAATTATCTCTTATGCATGCATTTTCTGTTTTATAGTCATAGCATGACATTGATGTATCACATCCAAAACAAGAATCTACAGTTGAATGAGATCTATCATAAAAGCAGTATCTGTTAGTTTCACAGTCTTGTTGAGTGTAAAATAAGCCAAATGGGTTTGCTGCATTGTAGTTGCATGTAACCTTGCTTAAGCAAGATGGTTTGTTATTGCTAACAACACATACTTGAGTTGAAGAGCAAGCTGTTCCTTCTGGCACAAGCTTGTTTGTTGCATCACAAAAAAATGCTTTGTTAAATTTATCACTAAACTTTGTTTTTATGCCATTAGCAAAATTTTTAAATTCATTTAGAAAATTTGTTAATAAATAGTTTCTATATTTATTATAATATGATTCATGAATACAAAAATTATTTACAGAAAATTGGTCTAAACATTCTATATTGCCAAGAGTTGCTGTTTTTGTTATTGTTGGTGCTGCTAACTGTAAATTGTATCTTGATTTAATTTGATATGCATAAGTTGTATCAAATAATAAGTCTCCTGATGTATCTTCAAAAGAATTTATAGTTGTTGTACCTATAAGAGCAAAGTTAGTGCATCCATTATCTTTACATCTCAGAATGTCGTAAGATACGGCTGTTTTACTGCATTCATCTTTCCATTTAAGCAAGAATTTTCTTTGTCCTTTAGCTGGTGTTATTTCAAAGTTGCTTAATTTTGGGATATAGTTTGGATTGCTGCAACCAGCTCCTTCAGTTACACAGCTGCCACCTGACTCTAAAGCATCTGCTGGGCTTGTGCATCCTAAATCGCCTCCTTCAAAGTCTGAGCACCCATTATTGTCATTATCCAAGCCGTCGTTACATTGCGGAACAGGACAAACCTGATTGCAGTTTGTTTGCCCTTTGTGGAATGTCAAGCCAGTTCCTTTGCATTGAGCTTCTGGAGTTATTGTGCCGCCTAGTTCAGAGCAGCAGCAACCAAGCCCACAAGCATCTATTGTTGAGCATGCTTTATTTGAGAAAAAGAAATTTGATGAGCATTCATTATAGTTAGCTGGCGCATCTGGATTTTGTGTTGATTTATAATAGCTTGGAAAACTTGCTTCTGGCTTTGGACAGCACTCTTTGTCTCTCAAAGCTAACCTATCAGTTGAACATGTAAGCAAGCCTGCACCAGTGTTACTGCAACATCCAACTTCATCAGCAAGAACAGAATTAATACTAATTAAAAATAAAAAAACAAATAATATCATCGCCTCTTTTTTCATCTTCATATTCTATTAACTATTATAATTTGGTAATCCGATAATTGTTCATCACTAACCTCAATCTTGAATTTTATCTGGGGTATATTCAATATTTTTGGCAGAGATGGTTTTATGGTAAATGTATAGTTATCCTCGTCAGGGTCAGTTGCTTTTAATTCTGTATTTTGTAGTAAATCTTCTTTTTTGATTTCATAGTTTTGTTGAAATTCTAAAGTTGTTTTTCTTATATAATATAGTGCAGGTGCTCTGTTGCGTCTAGCAAATATATACTCAAATGGCTTGCTTGATATTAATGATTTTTCATCAGTCACAATTAATAAATCGTCATTAGAAAATACATTTTCAATTAATTTTATATTTATGAAATCCTTACTGTTGTTAGTGCTTCTTAGATTAAATTTTATATTTTTTATATCATTTTCAATCAATTCTTTAGTAAAAAAATAAACATCTTTTAGCCTTATATTTAGATTAGTTGAGAATTCATTAAGGTCTGTAAACTCTTTTGTTGCTTGATTAGTTATTGTTATCGAAATTTTTGATGCTACACTTACATCACCACTGCCAATAATAACAAATGTTTTTGATGGCTGCATTTCTATACTTAAGCCTTGTTTTTCAAAAATACTGAAATCTGTGCAGCTTGCTATGTTGTTGTCTATAAATGTCTCAATCTGTGTTTGTATTGAATTTGGGCCTTCTGAAGAATTTAATGGAGGAATATTGCTTATTCCAAAAAATCCTTCAAATATTTCTGCACTTGAAGTTGCTGTTCTGTAAGGAAATGTTGTCCATGGGTAATCTGGTATTTCTGACGAGTATGGTGGCAAAACAAATTTTGGAGGTAATATATTGTATGCAACATTAAGTCCATTATGCTTAACAAAAAATAAACCTTCATCTGTATCAGCATAATCGACTAAAGTGCCACCTTGGCTTGCATAAATGTAGCCACCTTGCTTGCCTAAAAGCGTGATAGCATCTTTTGAAAGCTTATCCAAGCATTTTGTTACAAATTCTTTAACTGGTTGGATTTCTATTGCAGTTTCTTGTGTTTTTTTAATGTTTTGCACGCTTTGTTTTTTGACTGCTGACTTTGAGAGGTACAAAACTAAACTAACGATAATAAACAAAACTAAGCCGACAATCATCAGCATTGTAACTTGTGATTTAATAGAATTTGGTTTCATTTTACCTCTTTTTTAATAAATTATCTTTAACACGCATATATATATAAAATTTGTTAAAATAAATTTAATGCTAAATTTAATTCTATAAGTTTATTTTCTATATTGAAATAATAAAAATTTATTATTTAATTGGAGTTTTTTGCCTAATACATCTATTTTAACCTTAACTTTGCTGTCAAATCAGTCCATATTGCTTCTGGATTTATATTTGTGAACTGGCTGCCTTGAACAAGAACATAGTAATTATTACCTTCTTTCTTACAAGATATTCCAGAAGACACATCACCTTTTGCTTGGCTGAACTGCTCAACAAATTTGCATATATCTGCTTCAAAATTTTGGTATTCTATAATTGCATTCTTGAATTGTGTACCTTCTATCGAGCCCCTGATTATTTTATTTCCTTGTTGGGTTATGAATAGTTTATCAAACTTCTTTATTCCTTTTACATAAGATTCGTCAAAAGGTGGTGTTGTAATAAGTCTTTTTATAGAGTCTATAATGGCTTTTATCGGATTGCCAATAAATTCATCAAACGAACTTAATGGTTCTTGCTCTGATGGAATTGTTATTGCGCTTGCGCTATAGATGAAGCTTTTCAGTTTTTTATTAAACCATGCTTTGTTTGTTGCATCACAGCTATGATATTGTCCATCATCAATAAGGGCATCATCACAATTTGTGACTCCAAATATATTTAATGTATTGGCTGGCAATTCTTCAAGTTCTTTGTTGATTGATGTTGCAGCAATTATTTTGCTACCTGTCTTCAAAACGCAGAAATTGTTAGTTTTTAAGTTTGTAAGAATGTTTGCAACAACCTCATTTGAATCAGTCAGGTACTGTAAATTATTTAATGTATTTTCTCTATTATCGCAGAATAGTGTAAAGTCACCACTTTTTAGCTTTAATAATCTTAATGCCAGTAACTTAGTTCTTGAAGTCCATGTGCCTTCTTCACAATAATTGTCATCAAAGTATTGCCCAGATTCAAAGCATTGGTTTTCTACATCTTTTCCAAATACGTTAGCAAGGCATTGTGTACTTTTTGGGCAATAGCCTGATTCACCTCCACCAACTGTGACTCTTATCTCCGATTCTGTCCAATTACCATCTATACATCTTGAGTTATTTCCGATTGGCTGTGCCAATGGATTGCCTTTCATGTTTTCAACGCATTTTTCTCCATCCCAGCATTCATCAGCAGCACAGCAATCTGCAGCTTGTTTAGCATTGAGTAGCGGAGCAAAGCTTACATGTGTTTTGTCTGTTCCGTCTGTTGGGAGCCATTTTTCTGTATAAGAACAGAAGTAATTCCTTTCAGGGTCGTTAAAGCAATAGTCATGATTTGTTATTAAAGCTCCTCCTGTATGCTTATCTGCTAAACTTAATAAATTATCATTATTTTTGTTGAAGTTTGTTTTGTCAATTGCACAGCCATGGAATTCACCATTATAATTTACTATTGAATCGTCTGTTCCTTCAACAAAAGAAACACTAATTATTGGTTTTTTATCAAAACAACCACCAATTCCTTTAGGATCATTATAATATTCAGTTGGGTCGTCATCTTCACTGCAGCATTTGGTGCCTGTCCAAATAAAGCCAGCTCTTTCACATGTTACTTTATTTTTGGCTATTAATGTTTTATCACTAACTTGAGAAGCAGAAACATCTAAATCAGTGACAAATTTCCTGTCTGAGCGGCAGTAATAGGTTTTAGAGTCTCCTGAAGAAACTGCTTTTCCAGTAATTTGATTTGCTGAATCGTCTATTACACTACCTGTGATTGTAGTGCAAACTTGTTTTTTACAATCAAAGACTGTTGTTGTTTTTGGGATATACCTCAATAAAGTGGCGCTGAATTCAAGGGTTGTGCTTGTCCTCTGGGTGCATTGGTCAGATGTGAAACTTTCACCCCCGCAAGGGTCGGGACTTAGGCAATCTGTCTTTTCAATTGTTCTGCAGCTCTGTTTTGTAGATTGCCCTGAAGATGAAGTCGATTGAAGCTTAAAAGTGGAAGCATGTTCATTCTCAAATTTCTCAGGATTTACAGATTGTCCTGTTGAAAGCCTTTTGCCGTCAACTCTTGATTTGCAAGAGCCATCTCCACAGCATTCAACTATTGATTCTCTGCCTCTGCCTATGCAAATATACTCGCTATTGCCAATAGTTCTTCTCCAAAAAGTGCCATCACACTTAAGCCAGCTATTTCCATCTGAAAGGTATTCTGCTCTTGCACAACCAACATATCTTATATCACCTAAATTAGGTGTTGATGCTACCCAGCTGGCAGATTCGGCATTAGCGTCAATGCTGCATAAAACACCAGTACTTATTTTTCCACAATCCTCTTCATCATCGCCGCAACATTTTGCTTTTGCATTCCAATCTGTTCCAGCAATGCAATTGCATGCTCCACTTGACTCGTCAGGATTTTTTTGTTCTACTACATTTGGCGAAACGCTTCCACAAGTGCAACTACCTGTGATACATTTATTTTCAGGAAGAAAATATCCAAAATCGCTTGGTACCAGTTCCACAAAACCAGCTTTTACATCTCCTGTTTTATAACAGCCTGCGCTTTGTATTGGGCATGGTGGAGGAGGTGGAGGAGGAGCAGATTCTGAATAAACAAAAGTTGACAATAAAAATAAAACTATAGTTAACAGAAGGGTATTTTCTAGAATTTTAATAAAATTAAACATGGTCATTCCTCTTTTTTATAAACTAATTTATCTACTTTTATATTAGTATTTAAAAGTTTCCACAAATTTTAAAACATAACAAACACAATAAAGTTTAAGAATATCCTAGAATTACGTATTGTTATGAAAGGGGTGTATCTTCTTGGTTATATTGAAACAAGAAATAAGAGACTTTTGAAGTCGACCGAACATATCAAAAATGCAGTGTTAAAAGTATGTAAAATTGTTGGGCTTAATGTGGTTAATGAGAAGTATCATACATTCAAAAGTCCTAAAGGTATTACCTATTGTTTCTTTCTTTCGCAGTCGCATTTTATAATACATACTTGGCCCGAAGAGTCTAAAATTTTTTTTGATATATTCACGTGCAACAAAGATTTAGATAAGAAAGAATGTATCAATACGCTTTCAAAGAAATTTAAAGGCAAGGTTAAAGAAATCAGGAAAATAAAGCATAGATGAAAAAAATAGAATATTTTTCAAGTAATTATATTATTATTTTTCTTACTATGTTCTCTACTGGACTTGCTAGTTTGCTTTATGAAGTTGTGTTGCTTTCAGTTGTTGTAACAATTGTAGGCGCTACAGAAATATCTGCGGCAATAGTTCTTGCTTCTTTTTTGCTTGGCTTGGCTATTGGAGCTTTGTTTGGAGGTCATTTAGTGAAAAGAAACCTATCTTTGATAAAAATTCTCATGTCTATTGAGTTATTGATAGCACTGTTTGGTTTCTTTTTTTTGGGTGTTATAACTAAAATAGCGTCTTTAGGCTTGTCTTTAAATTATATTTTTTGGATTATAATAAGCAGTTTGTTAATCCCAACTATATTGATGGGTATGGAAATTCCAATAGCAGTGAAAATATTAGAACAATTTGGAAGCAAAAGCGCTACTGGGTTTGTTTATTTCTCTGACACTTTAGGTGGGGTTATAGGAGCATTGTTCTCTGGCATACTTTTCATACCTATTTTGGGCTTTCATGGAGCAATGTATTTTGGCGGTTTTCTCAATCTTGCCACGTTTGGACTTGCTTCAAGAATAGGAAAAAAGAGAAATTTGGTGTTTTTGGGATTGATATTTTTGGTTTTGATTGCCGGGCTTGTTTTTTTATTTTCTTCCCAGCCTTTGTTTGACAAATTAAAGCTTGATTTTTTGGATTCTTTTTATTCTGTTGGGTCTTTATTCCACGAAACCTATTACACTGAAGCTGTTTCTTCTGTCATAAGCCCGTTCCAGCACATCCTTATCTTAAAATCGCCCTATTACGGCTATCAGCTGCTCCTTGACGGCAACATGCAGATATCCGACAGGGATTCGATAAGGTACCATGAATATCTTGTGCTGCCTGCTTTGGCTGCGCATCCCAATCCAAAAAGCGCTTTGGTAATTGGCGGGGGAGACGGAGGTGCTTTGTATCAATTGCTTAAGTTTAATTTAACAAGGATTGACCATGTTGACTTAGATAAGCAGGTCATAGATATGTCTAGGAAATACTTGAAGAACGTGCACAGGGGCTCATTGGATGACATAAGAGTCAACAGAATAATTATGGACGGAAGAAAGTACGCCAAACAGGCACCTGATGGGACTTATGACATAATAATTTTGGATCTTCCTGACCCGAAAAAGCTTGAAATTGTGCCGCTTTACACAAAGGAATTTTACGATGATATCAAAAGGATTTTGAGTAAAAACGGCTTTGTTGCAACGCAAGCTAATTCGCCGTATTATTTTCTTGAGGGGTTTACATCTATTTACAAGACAATGAAAGCTTCAATGCCTCAGACATATCCTTATGTATTTCCGGGCTCTGCATCTGGATCTTTAGGCTATGTTATCTCAGGAAAAAATCTTGATCCTAGAGTTATTAGAAATAAAAATGTCGAAGGAATTTGGTACTCAGCTTCGGACAATGAGCATTTGTTCAGATTCCCAAAATTCCTGCAGAATTATCTTAGCAACAACAGCATACAGATATCAACTGATGAGAATCCTATAGTTCATATATATATGCAGAATAATTATTATTTTAGAGGTATTGCTGACGAGTCTGTAGAATAAATATTAGTTAAATGCATAAAAATGTCAAAGTCTATTGTTGAGTGGTCAAAAGAATATAAACATTTAGTTGATAAGGAAATATTAAAATTTATTCCTAATATACCCTATCCTCCAAATTTATACGCTCCTATTTGGTATCATTTGAAGAGTGGTGGAAAAAGATTAAGGTCTACTTGCGCTATCCTTATTTATAAATCGCTTGGTGGCGATATTAAAAAGATTATGCCATTTGCAGCTGCTTGCGAGATACTTCATCATTGGTTATTAATTCATGACGACATAGAAGATGAGGATGTAATGAGAAGGGAAAAGCCTACTGTATGGGCTAAGTATGGCTTAAATACTGGGATTAATGTTGGAGATTTCTTATCAGAAAAAGTTTACGAAATTGTTCTGAGTTTACGTGAAAAAAATGTTAGCGATAAAGTAGTGATGAACATACTTGAACTGACAATCGATACTGCATTAAAAACTGGCTTAGGCCAAGCTTTGGATATGTATTTTAAAAATACTATCCCTACAGAATCCGAATATTTGAAAATGATAAAACTTAAGACTGGTGCTTATCTAGCATTGCCTATGCTTGGAGCTGCGATAATTGCTGGAACTGATAAGGAAACGATCCAATTAATTAAGCAATATGGTGAATATATTGGCCCAGCTTATCAGATCATTGATGATATTTTAGACTATAACGAGATGAGCAAAAATTTTGGTTCCGATATTAAGGAAGGAAAAAGGACTTTGATAATGATTCATTGTATTAGTAAGTGCAAAAAAAATGAAAGACTACAGTTAATAAAAATTCTCAATAAAAAAAGAGAAAAAACCACTAAATCAGATATAAAATATGTCATAACTTTGCTAGAAAAATATAAATCCATAGATTACTCATTTAATAAAGCCAAGCTTTTGGTTGAAAAGGGAAAAAGAGCTATTGATGAGGTAAAAAATATTGCAACAAAAACATATCTTAATGAAATAGCTGATTTTATTATCAATAGGAATTTTTAGTGATATGTTTAAAAATGGAATTTATTAGTTCCTTAGTAAAAAAAAGGTTTACATTAAAACAAATTTTGCTACTTGTAGTAGCTATTACTACAATAAGGATTGCAATAGACTGGGTATTATTAGAGTATCCAATTGAGATAAATATTTTCCAAGACTTTACAAGATTTTATTTAGAAAATTTATATTATTTTCTGATTATATTCTTATTACTAACTTTTTTTATATCTAAGATATTAGGTAATAAACTTATAGACGTGGCAAATTTCGGGATAAAATTCTTTCCTGTAATAATTATACCTCCATTGATTGATTTTTTCTTTTTTAACAGGACTGAAGGTTATAATTATGCCACAGTTGAAAATTTTTCTTATAATTTTTTAACTCTTTCAATATTGAAAGGAGATGCAAGCCCAGGTATAATTGTGGAAGTGCTATTGGTTTTTTTATTTGTTTCACTATATGTTTTTTATATAAAAAGATATTTTTTACTTTCAATTCTTGCTGGGTATTTAACCTCATTAATTATAGTTATCATTTCCACTCCAGACTTGTTCTTTGGAAATGGGATGGGGGATTATTATTATGATTATTTTCTGCCAAGTTATTATTTTTTCCCATTGATTTTTTTAGCCATTTTTCTTTGTTATTATTACGAAAAAGAAAAGCTGAAAGCAATTTTATCAAATTTTAGGCTTTTAAAATCAATGATGTTTATGATAGCTGTAGTTTTAGGTTCTTTAGCAACTACAAATTTTGGTTATAATTTCGACTTATATAGGACATTTTTAGCGAGTATTGTATCATTTTTTGGTTGGCAATTTTCAATAGTAATTAATGACATCTATGATTATGAGATTGATAAAATTACAAATAAAAATAGACCATTAGTTAAAAAAATTATAAGCAAAAATGACTATAAATTTGTTGCTTTGATTATTGCTTTTCTTGCTTTATCCTTTTCTGCAATATTAAGTCTAAAAATACTCTTGCTTACAATTTTAGGACTTGTTTTAGGGGTTATTTACTCAATTCCACCGATAAGATTAAGAAAGTATATTGCTGGAAATTTAATTATGGGCATTTCATTAGTTATTTCTTTCTCTATAGGTTTCCTAATTGCAAATGATTCCAGGTTATTGCTCCATAGCAAGAATTTAATTTTCATTTTGCTGTTATTTCTTTTCGGAACAGTTATTACATTTACAAAAGATATAAAAGACATAAAATCTGATTCTAGGTATGGAATTCAAAATTTTTATACGGTTTTTGGAAAAGAAAGAGGTAAAAAAATAGTTATAATATTATTGTTTATTGTGTTAAATCTACCTTCATTAATCCTAAAAGATTTGGCGATATTGCCAATAACTATTGTTTTAAGCTCATTAACTTGTTGGGTCTATTATAAAAAGGAGGATGAAAAGTTAGCTTATATTATGTCGGCTTTATTAGGGATTTATGTATTTGTGAAATTATTTTATTTTTAAAATATGAAACAAAGTAGTAAAAGAAAAGTTTTGGTAAAAAAGAAAACTTTTTTTATAAGTATAATTGGTTTTATTATTTTAATTTTAATTGTCAATCATGGTATAGAAAATTGTAATACTAAGATCAATTATGCGCTAGATGAAAATAAGAGTTTATTAAAGCATAACTATATTACATTCTTAGATGAAAATAGTAAATCGCAGGTCAAACTTATTGAGACAAATGGTTGGTTACTTTTAGAAGCAGTATTGGAGAATGAATTAGTTAACAATGTTGGCTCTTATTTTTCAGATGTTGTAGAATCTTTCGGAGTTGATGAACTATTTGGTTGGTGGCCTAAAGAATTAATGCAAAATGGTAAACAATATTTTCTAAATAAAAAACCACTAAAACTTTATTACGATTCTGATGATACTGCATGGGTTTATCGTTATTATGGAGATATTATTAATGAAAATATTCTAAAAGCATTTATATCAAATGAGCCACTCCAAGAACCTTTCTACAAAACATGTATTGATATAGGTTGTGAGCAAAGATATGTGTTAAGGGTTTGGAGTGATGTAGATTGGCACGATGATGTAGATATTGTTACCATTGCTAATTTTATTACAATGTTAGACACCAATTCAAATCTATCAAAAAAAGTTTTTGAGACTAATAAACAACTGATTAATTTTATAATAGAAAATCGAGAAATTGATGATTATTTTAAATATTTTGAGCCAAAAAGCACAGGATATTTTTTATTATTGTTTTATGATTATCAAGGACCGAAGTTTTTGACTGATAAGGCTAGAAATATTCTCTTTCAAAAACTTAAAGTTTCATTCTATGAATTATCTCATGAACCTATTCATACAATTTTAGAAAAAAATACTAATTGGTATGGCTGTACAATAGTTTGGTCGAATGAACATATCCCGAAACTAATGCAAAAATATGCTGCACAGCATTGGGATATATAGTAAGATTAATTTTTAAAATGCAGAAATAATTTTTGGGTATTTAGATATCAAACATTAAAGACTCCTTTATCCTTTTCCCATCCATGCCAAGCATTGCAAACAAACTCATTACATCATGCGGAGCTCTTAAATCAAAAGGATTTTCGGAAAAAGATCCAATAACAGTTTTAACTTTATATTTCTGGCATAAAGCTATATTTTGCATCATTCTTCCAATCGTTAAAGAAATTAAAGCATTATCCTTATTAAACAATGAACTATAAGAAAATCCAATTGCAACATTATTTTTCTTCGCAAACTCGCATATTACATGATTCAATCCTGATGCTCTTTGATGTAGGGAGTCTTTTTTATGGAATTCTTCAAAACCATAAATAAGTCTTATTTTTTTGCTTTCAATAAAAAACCTGTCTTTATCAGAACTTTTTGCAACAAGCAATCTCGACTGCTTATAAGCTTTATTTAAATTTTTTTGGTTAGCCAAAAATCCGATTTCTAAAGTTACGTTATGATGATTTTTAATTAATTCTAATTTTTTTTGGATTTTATCTTCGTTGTAATCATCAAAATTGTAAAGAAAATATAATTTTTTAATGTCTAATTTTGAAGCTACTTCAATAAACTCCACTTCATTGTTATTTGGAAATACAATTTCCGGCATTTTAGTTTATTTTTATTGTTTTAATATTTTTTAAATTTATTGAGTTTTTTATTAATGAGTTTTATTTAATATTAATATCTGGTTTTTATTTATCTTTAATAATGATTTCTAATTCTCCACACGAAATAAAGGAGGCATAATTTTTCTAAAGTCGATATTTTAATAATCCTATTTAAAAACAAAAGTATTTATAAACAAAGGGGCTTTATAAACATTTATAAAGGAAATATGCAAAAGAAGGTTGATTAGAGCCTTAAATGTTTATTGGGGGTGTTTTAAGGCTTATTCAGCTGAATAACATTTTTTACACGGAGGTAACCTAATATGGCTAAGAAAGAAACCAAGAGAGACATAAAAGTAGTCAATATTGTTGTAAGCACGTCTTTAAAGCATGATATACCGCTTGAAAAGATGGCTGCAACTCTAAGCAACACAGAATACAACCCAGAGCAGTTTCCTGGGCTTGTAATAAGGATAAAAGAGCCTAAGACATCTGCCTTGATATTCTCAAGCGGCAAGGTTGTTTGCACAGGAGCACGTTCAATGGATAAGGTGGAAGAAAGCATAA
>CAZSIU010000010.1:0-12154 GCA_964607225.1 uncultured Methanosarcinales archaeon
AATATTCAAAAGAATTGGAAAAATTACAGGATAAAGTTCCAGAATTCCCATTTAACGAAGTAAAAAACATTATAGAGAAAGAGTTTGGCAAAAGTATTGAGCAATTATTTCTTCATTTTGAAAAAAAGCCAATTGCAAGTGCTTCTATAAGCCAAGTGCATAAAGCTATTTTGAAAAATGGGGACAAAGTTGCTGTCAAGGTTCAAAGACCTAATGTAAAGCAAGTAATGGAGACTGACATTGAGATAATGTTTTACTTTGCAAATCTTCTTGAGAAATATGTAGAAAAGATTATAAGGTTTAAGCCAGTAAAAATTGTCAATGAGTTTAAGGATTGGACAGAGAAAGAGCTTGATTTTATGTTAGAAGCAAGAAATGCAAAAAGGTTTGCACAGAATTTTAAGGGGAGCAAAACTGTTCACATACCAAATGTTTATGATGATTTAACAAGCGAAAAGGTGCTAACTTTAGAATTTATCGAAGGTGTGGAGCTCCATAATATAAACGAAATTAAGAAAAAAAGGTTTGATTTTAATCAAATTATTAAAAATAGTTTTGATGCAGTTATGACACAAGTTTTTGTGCACGGGATTTTTCATGCAGACCCGCACCCAGGAAACATAATTATAATGAAGAATAATGCAATTGCTTTTGTTGATTTTGGCATTGTGGGTTATTTTGATGAAAAATTAAAGAATAAAAGCATAGATTTGCTTTATGGCATTGTTGAGCAAGATGAAGAGCTTATAATGGACACTTTAGTAAGCATGGGAATGGAAAGTGACACTATTGATTATGAGCAGCTCAAAGCAGATATAAGCTTTATAATACAACCATTACAACATTCATCAATAAAAGACATTAAAGTAAGCAGAGTTCTTGAAGAGATTCTTGATATTGCGCTTAGGCATAGGCTTAGAGTTCCAGCTTCTTTTGTTTTGTTCGGAAAAACCATAATAACTCTCGAAGGTGTAGCTATTGAATATGATCCAAACTTTAAGTTTGTTGAAACTGCAAAGCCTTTTATCGAAAGGGTGATTGCAAAAAGAAAAAGTCCATTTTATGCATGGAGAAGCTTTATTCATAATATTGATAGATACAGGAAATTTGCTGAAGAGTTTCCAGAAAAGGCTGAGAGAGCGCTTGAGAAGATACAAAAAGGCACTATAAAGGTTGATATTGAGGATACAGACATTAAGAAATTATCTCTTGAAATAGACAGGAGCAGTAATCGTGTAGCATATGGCTTGCTTATTGCAGCTCTGTTGATAACATCTGCAATATTAATACAGGTTCAAAAAGGACCAACAATACTAGGTGTGCCATTTTTATCGTTTTTAAGCTTCTCGTTTGCATCAATACTTGTTTTTATTTTATTTATATCAATAGTAAGAGAGAGATTTAGACATTGGTAATAATTAAAGATCGATAAAACAACAATAAAATGCCATTAGCAGTAACCCATGTTTTGCTGACAATAATGATAGTTGATTTGTATAGAGATTATGTTGCAAAACACAAAAAATATTTTACTTTGCATACTGTTTTTATTGCAGGTTTTGCTGGCTTACTGCCTGATATTGATATACCTTTAAATTGGGTTCTTAATATTTTTGGAGCAGGCATAATTCATGGAACAATTACCCATACGCCATTATTTGCCTTTATTTTTTTAATACCAGCTTTTGTTTTTTTGTATTATAAAAAACATAAGATTGCAGTATATTTTTTTGTTACAAGTTTTGGTGTTTTGTTTCATATATTACTAGATTTTTTATTTACTGGTGATGGTTTTGGTATTATGTTTTTATATCCTTTTTCTAATGAAATGTTCGATTTAAATTTATTAAGTAGTTTAGCTAAACCCCAAATTGCAGCTGGAGTTGATGCAATAATATTGCTATTATGGCTATGGCACGAAGAAATAAAACATAAGATAAGTGATTTTATTTAGAAAACCCCAAAATTCTTCAAAAACCTAACAATTAAAGCAACTAAAAAGACAATGCCAACTGCTGTAAATATATTATTTTTTTTCTTGTTTTTAATATAAATAATTCCACCAGTTAAAAGCAAACCAACAATCAAAGAAAACCATTTCCAACCATTGCTTATGTTTGCATAAAAGATATATGCTTCTATTAGTGCAATAGGAACTGCAACTTTTAGTATTAAATTCCAATTATATCCTTCTTCCATTTTTATTTTATTATTGTACCTCTAAATTTTTTACCCTCTAATAAATTATCTAAATTTTTTAAATCTTTACCAATAATCATCACTTTTATTTTTGATTTTTTTGCTTCATTTGCAGCAATTGGATCAAAAGGTACATTCATACCAGCTTTCCATTTTTGGTTTATCATTTTACTATATTTTTCCCAACTTATTTTTTCGATTTTCTTGGCATCTTTGTGCTTTCTTGGATCTTTATTGTAAACAAAATTAATATTGCTCATATTAATAATTTCTTTAATGTTTAGATTTTTAGCAAGCAAAACAGCATCGTAGTCAGTACTCCATCCAGGCAACCAACCTGCTGCAATAATAATATTTTTTTTGAATTTTATTTTTTTATTTGGATTTGATATAATATTATCGTCTGCACTGTCATTAAACACTGATTTTAACAAATGCGCATTTATTTTTGTGGCATAAATGCCAAGCCAGTCTAACTCCTTATTGCTTAACTTTTTAACTTTTGAAGCGACTTGCTGAAAATTTCTGGCTAATTTACCGCCGCCGCAAATGATAATAAACCTGTAATTTTTTTTGATGTATTTTTCAATAGTTTTCTTAAAATTTATCAAGAAATGAATATCTACTTTGTCGGGCACTATCAAAGAGCCTCCTAAAGACAAAACAGATGTTTTTTGCATTATTGGTTTTGTTAAGAATAATGTATAAAAATGTTTCTAATCTAGCTTCCAAATCCAATAAAACTGACTCCAATAATAATTAATGCTATGCCAAGCCATTTGAGCTTGTTCATTTTCTCGCCTAAAAATTTGACACTAAGCAAGCTAACCCAGATGTAAGTCAATGCAACAAAAGGGTACAAAACAGATAAGTCACCACCTTTTAAGGCTGGTATGAATAATAATGTGCCAATTGCATAAAGAGCAACTCCTCCAAAGAGATGGTAATTTTGTATTAAAGAGCTTATCTTTGACAATTTCTTGGCAGATGCTTTTTTAAGTAATATTGGACCAAAAGCCCCAATTAAAGTTGCTGTTACTACAAGCCCAATAGCCCAAAGCTGTGTTGTCATTTTAGATAGCACTTGGTAAAGAGTCTTTACTTCCATAGCCTATTAAGGCAATGCCCAAAATTATTGAAATTATGCCTATCCATTTAAACAAATTCATTATTTCACCTAAAAATTTTATACTCAACAAGCTTACCCATATATAGCTTGTTGCAATTATAGGATACAAAACAGAAACTTCTCCACCTCTAAATGCTATAATTATTAAGATGCCTCCAATAGCATAAAGCAAAATGCCAACAATTATGTAATAATTTGTCAATATTCCAATAATGTCGTATGTCAAAATATCAGCACCTTTTTTATAAAGAAGCTGTGCAGATGAAGTCAATAAAGTAGTAAACAAAACAAGCAAAGCTGCCCATAGTTTAGTTGTCATTTGAAATTTGTAAAAGTGGTTGTATTTATTTTTATTGGATTTTAATAGTATTTTTATTTACATTATTTTATTCTTAATGTTTTTATTAAAATAAATTTGATGTTTTTATTTAAGTTTTATTTTCTAACATAACGCATTAATTTTATTTTTTCCATTAATAATTTTTAATAAAAAAATCGATTTACTTCAACATTACCTCAACAAAAGCAGAGTAAGCTGGTCTTGTGATGAAAACTCCAATTGTGACACCAATTATCGTTGTTATTGCAAATCCTTTCAATAATCCAGCTCCTGCAAATATTAATGGAATCATCGCAACAACAACAGTAAGATAAGCAAGCATAATGATTAAGAAAGCTCTTTTGACTTTTTCTCTCCAATTGTAAGCAGTTGCAGTTTCTCCTTTCAGAGTTTCATCTGTTATGACAATCTGGTCATCAACTCCTGTGCCTATAGCCACTAAAATGCCTGCAATTGCAGCTAAATCAATATTCCAGCCAACAAATGCTGCTACGCCAAGCAATATTATAACTTCAGAAAGCATTGTTATAAGTATTGGGATTGCTATTAGCAAATTTTTGTATCTTATGCCTATTACAATTGCAACTGCAATAATAGCAAGCAACGACATTAGTATTGCATTTTTGACAAATCCTTCCCCTAAGACAGGACTTATTGCGTCTGTTTTTACAATATTAAGCTTGATAGGCAATGAACCAGTTATGAGAATTGTCTGCAATCTTTTCATGCTCTGCAAAGAATTAAAGATTGCTTCTTGCTGATTTGCTCCAGCTCCAGAGCCAGAAATTTCAATTTGGGTTACAGCTTGTCCTTTTAAATCAGCTCCTATATTGAGCTCATCAACTTTCTTATCATCTAAATAAAGTTCTAACTTTTCACTTAAGTAATCGCTTCTTCCTGAAACTGGATCATAAATATCTGTTAAGTCTTTTGTAGCATCTGCTTGCCTTTGAGCAGCTTCTTGGCTTAGAGTTATTGCAAATCTAAATCTGCAAAACCATTGTGAGCCTGCTTGACTACAACCAGCTACAGGATCAATTCCAGCTTCATTTGCACTTCTTGCAACATAAACAATATCATTACCCCCTCTAAAAACTGTTTTGTTGCCAATTTTTGCTTCAAATTTGCCTTGTTTTGCAAGCAAATCCTTTATCTCTTCTTCTGTTGCACCTGCTATTTCAACAATAATATATTGGTTGCCAGTCAAGTCATTAGCATCTCTAATAACAATATCACTTAAGCCATAGACATTAAGCCTTTCTTTCATATTGTCGATTAACACACTCATATCAAATTGGTTAAGTTTAGTTTCTGGCTGTAAAAGAACTCTTGTGCCACCTTGCAAATCCAAGCCTTTTCTAATATTTGTTTTTGGAGCTTCATATACCCTTAAGCCAATATCTTCTGTTGTTTTTGTGAGCTTGTAAGCACCTTTTGTTGTTTTTATTGTAAAGCTTCTATTTGAGCTTACTGTTGAAATATGTTTGTAATAATCTTCTATATCATTTATAGGCTTATTATTTATTGTAATTATTCTTTCTCTTGCAACTGGCTGAATATTTGGTTTTGGTTGTGGGATTCCCGCAATGCTAGCTGAACTATTAGTCAAAACACTTCTTATTGCAACACCTTCGCTTAATGTTGGATGAATTGCTATTAAAGAAATAACTATGAATAATGCTAATAAAATCACTCTCCAGTTTGTGATTAATTTTTTAATTTTATAATTCATATGTGAATACCTTTCTTCGATTTTTTTTCTATGTAGATTCTAAGCAAGCTAACATTCTGTATCCATGTATTGAAAATATCTGCAATTAAGCCGATTAGCAAAATGAGCATAATCTGCCTTATCACCTCTGATTGAGTTACAAGAAGCGCAACTATCACAGAGACTATCGCAGTTATGGTCATTGTCATTCCTGTTTTTAATGAGCTAATTATTCTGTCCATAACTGTTCCTTCCTTTCTTTTCAATACTCTGACAGTAAGCAAGATGTCTGTGTCAACAGAATAGCCTATAAGCATTAGAAATGCTGCAATTCCAGCTGTGCCTATTTTTATGTCTAGAATATTTATTACTGCTAATGCAACTATCATATCTGAAAAAGCAGCAAGTATTATTGCGATGCTTGGTATAAATGTTCTAAAATAAATTAAAACAACCAAGCCCATAAACAAGAAAGCAACTGCTAAAGCAATTAAAGACTCTTTGAAGAAGCTTGCTCCTAATGAAGAGCCGATAATTTCAATTCCATAATCAACCTTGCTTAAATCTATGCCTAAAGAAGATTCTACTGCTTGTAATAAATTTTGAACTTGAATTTTGTCATTTCCATCGATATCTGCCTCTACTAAAATACCAACAATAGTTCCAGCACTTCTTAATGTTCTTGCTGCAATGTCATTTCTTGGAAATTGTAAAGAGATTTGTTTTTCTATTTGTGTGGCATCGACATTTTTATCATAAGGAATTGTTACTGTAACACCTCCTTTCAAAGAAACATCTTTTTTTATAAAGTCGCCTGTTGTATAGACTTGATAGCTAATTTGGATTAAAGCAAGAAATAAAATTAGAAATGGAATTATAAGTAATAGCTTGTATTTTTTGTCATAAATTTCAAATAAAATTTGTTTTAATGATTTTTTTTGTTCTATGTTTTTTTGTTGTTCCATAAAGTTAGCACCACAAAAAATATGGTTATTCAGAGAAAAGAAGAGTGTTAATAAAGGTTTTTATTCATTTAGGTTTTTACAATATTTTTCATAGAATTGCAAGATTTCATCCGTTTTTCTTGAATTCAAATAATAATGAATTTCGCCAGTTTTCCTTACTGGAATTAGCCATTCATCTTTGACTAACTCTTTCAATGAATCTTTTACTATTTTTTCTCCTACTATATGCTTTGGCAAGCCTTTAAGTACATTTTCCGTATGCACACCTCTCCATTTCTGCCATCTCACAAGCTTTCTTATAATTCTGGCTTTTATATCTAGTTTTGATAACATAGAAACAAATTAAAATAAATGGTGGTTTATAAATAGTTTTATATTCCAATATATATTTTGTGTGATATAAATTATGATACAACATTGTCTCAAAATAGAAATATATATAAATAAGCTATTAATTTGATATATATTAAGTATAAAATTTGTATACTAATTAAGTATTAATTGATGTAAAATGCACAAAAAATCATTATTCATAGAATTGCTTGGAGACTCGCCAACAATAAGGGTACTGGATTTCCTTTTAACAGAGCGTGAATTAGACTTCTCTATCTCTGATATGGCGAGAAACGCAGGAATAGGAAGGGCTACTTTGTATAGAATATGGGAGCAATTGATAGAGAATAAAATAATAATACCAACAAGGACTATAGGCAAATCGAAATTATATAAATTAAATCTAAAAAATCCAAAAATAAAGAAATTGATAGAGATAGATGATATGTTAATTCTTGAAGAATTAAGAGCAAACGCAGAGAAACAAAAGCCTAAAATTAAGGTTGCTATTTAATTACTTCCCACAAGCCTTAATAAAACCGTAGAAAAGTGGTGACGGATTTCCTAATCTGCTTTTAAATTCCGGATGAGCTTGTGTACCAACAAAATAAGGGTGATTTTGTAATTCAATATACTCCATCAATTTTGTTTTATCAAATCTTTCATAATACCCAGAAAAAACCATTCCATTCTTTTCAATTAAATCAACAAATTTTGGATTTACTTCGTATCTGTGCCTGTGTCTTTCTAAAACAATTTTTTTGTTTTTGTCAAAAACCTTCGGTTTTTGAGCATGCTCGGAAATCGGTGAGTTGGCGAGCGAGTCTTGCGAGCCTCGCATTCGACTGCGATTTACCGACATTTCTAAAATGCCTAACCTGAATGCTTGGCTTTTGTCTTTCATCAATTCTTGGATTCTTTTTTCATCTTCTTTTAATCTGCCAGTTTCTTCATATAATTTAAGCACTTTGCTTTTATCTTTCAAAATTGCAGCATATGCACCAAGCCTCATTGTGCCACCATACAAATGCTTTTCAAGAATTTCTCTCTGGGCAGGCTGGACATCGATAACAGGTGCACTAGTTTTTGGCTCAACCTCTGTTGTATGAGCATCTCTTAAGTTGCAGACATTTCTTGCAAATTCAACAACTGCAAGCTGCAAACCATAACAAAGACCAAGATAAGGAACCTTATTTATTCTCGCAAAATTTATTGCATTTATCTTGCCTTCTACACCAGAAGCACCAAAGCCACCAGGCACAATAACTCCATTATAGTTTTTTAATTCATTAAGGGATTCCCGAGAAAATCCTTTGGATTTTCTGGGCCACGAAAATCTTTGATTTTCGCTGGTTTTACTATTTTCAAACATCTTTGAATCCAGCCAGTTTATTTCAACTCCGATATTAAGAGAAGCTCCTGCATGCATTAGAGCTTGATTTATTGAAATGTAAGAATCAGCTAAATTGTAGTCACCAATGTCAATGTATTTTCCAACAATTGCAATTTTAACTGTTTTTTTTGGATTTAAAATGTTCTCAACAAGTTTCTGCCATGAATGCCAGTTTGGTTGTTTTTTCGATTTTATTCCAAACTCTTTCAAAATTTTTTCTCCTAGTTTTTCCTTTTCCAAGTCAAGTGGAATTTGGTAGACAGTTTCAATGTCTGGCTCTGAAATTACATGCTCTGAAATTATATTTGCATATGTTTCGATTTTCTTCTTTCTCACAATGTCCAATGGCTTTTTTGCCCTGCATATTATAAAATCTGGAAATATTCCTGATTCGCTAAGCAACCTTATTGCTTGTTGGGTTGGCTTTGTTTTCATCTCCTCGATATGGCTTGGGATTGGCAAATAAGTTATAAGAACATAAACAAGATTTTGCTTTCCAACATCTCTTTCAAGGCTTTTTAATGCAAAAAGAAATGGGATATTTTCATAATCGCCAATTGTGCCTCCTACTTCTATTAAGACAAAATCAAAGTCATTGCTTGCTTCTTTGATTCTGCATTTTATTTCATCTGGAATGTGAGGAATAAATTGAACTGTTTGTCCAAGATATTCTCCTTGTCTTTCTCTGTCAATTACTGTTTTGTAGATTTGGCCTGTTGTTATGTTGTTTCTTTTTGGGATGTCTAAGTTGAGAAATCTTTCATAAGTGCCTAAGTCTTGGTCAATTTCGCCACCATCATCTGTAACCCAAACTTCGCCATGCTCTGTTGGCCTTAATGTGCCTGCATCATAGTTAATGTAAGGGTCTATTTTTATTGCAGTTACCTTGTAGCCATGCTCTTGTAGAATCTTCCCAATAGAAGCAGTTGTTACGCCTTTTCCTACTCCACTCATTACACCGCCAGCTACAACAATGTATTTAGGCATAGAAAGTTTCACCCCATTTACCCCTATTTGATAAATTTAATAATTCAATTCGTTCGCTTTGCTCACAAAGTCTAGTGCTCGGCAAAATTTTTCCTGTCATTAAATTTTGCCTCGCCAATTTATTCAATAAAAAATTAGTATGCGGGTTACCTATTTTAGTTTGTGGAAGCGCATAGGTCGCATATTTTTTTGAATATAATCTTAGATAACTTATTGTAGTTTTTAATTTAGAATTATAGTTTGTTAATTTAAGTTGGTGCATTTTTAAGGTATGAAACAAGTTTTATTTATAATTTATGGTTTAATGAATAAATCGAAATTGTTTTCTATATGGAAAGAAAATATTAAGAAAACGTATGTTTATATTTTGAATAGTATTCATTTTTTGTTATGAACTTAACCCAAAAAAAATGCATTCCTTGCGAAGCTGGAACTCTTCCATTAGAAGAAGAAAAAATAGATGAATTGCTAAAGCAAATTCCAACATGGCAGCTTAAAGATGGACATTTATATAAAAAATTCAAGTTCAAGAATTTTGTAGAGACCATGGAATTTGTAAATAAAATTGCTGAAATAGCTGAAAATGAAGGACATCATCCTGATTTCTGTGTTCATTATAACAGAGTTGAGATTGAATTGTTTACGCATGCAATAAAAGGCTTGTCGGAAAATGATTTTATTGTTGCAGCAAAGATTGATAATTTAAGTCAATAAACTTATAATTCCAAACAAAATAAATAAAACAGAAGTTGCAATCTTAATCGCTTTTACTGGCAATCTTTCTGCTATTTTTGCTCCAACAAACACATTCAATCCAATTACCAGTGCAAGAGCCAAAAATGCGCCAATGAAAATATGGAGTGGCAGCAAATATTTTGCAGCTAACAAGCCAGAGCTTATCTGTGTTTTATCACCGAATTCGCTCAGCATAACTGTAAGAAATGCGATAACAAAAGGTGTTCTTCCATCAATTTCCTTTTCTTGCTTTTTTGTTTTCTTTCTATAAATTTTTACTAGACCATAGATTCCCAATAAAATAAATGCAATTCCGACAATAATTTTTAGCATATTTGTTTGTAATTGAAAACTAAAAAAATAGCCAAGCAATATTGCAATGCCGTCCATAAAAGAATGCGCGAATAAGGCTCCTAAGAAAACTTGAAATGATGCTTTGTATTTCAAAGCAAGCCCAAGAATAACAAGCTGTGTTTTGTCTGCTATTTCTGAAATAAATGTAAAGAACAATGCAATAAAAAATGCATCTAGCATTTAATTTAATTTATTTTAGGTATATAAAAACTTAACTAAAACAAAGCTTTTTAAAAAAATAAAAATTCTACTTAATCTATGAAATTCGAAATAAAAACAGCTGTTATGCCACTAATTGTACTAAACATTGTCATTTTTATAATGCAAATAGTTCTAGGCAAAAACTTCACTAATTCTTTTATGCTTGTATCAGGCGATATCTTCACAAAGCCTTGGATATTGATAACCCATATGTTTTTGCACGGCGGAGTGAACCATCTTCTATTTAACATGTATGCGTTATTTCTTTTTGGGCCTTTTCTTGAGCAGAAAATAGGTGCAAAAAGGTTTATTTTGATTTATCTAGTATCGGGAATTGTTGCCGCTTTTTTATCGAGTTTTTTTTATTCAAGAGCATTAGGTGCAAGTGCTGCTATTATGGGCATGATAGGAGCATTGATAATTTTAATTCCTGAGTTAAGGTTGCTTTTATTTTTTGTAGTACCTATGCCGCTCTGGATGGCAGGAATTGCTTGGGCTTTGATAGATTTATTTGGTATTTTTTTCCCATCTGGAGTTGGAAATATTGCACATCTTGTGGGAATGGGGGTTGGATTGCTGTATGGATTAAACCTTAAAAAAGAAAAAAGGAAATTTGACAAGAAATTCTATTCAAAAAAACATTTGGAATCAGATGATATTGAAGAATACCTTAGGGGTGGGAGGATATAAATTTTATTACTGATAGAGAATTTCCCAAAAATTAATATACAATAAAATATTCTAAACAATTATGACAGATTTAATTGCTTGCCTTTCTAGTGGCGAAAAAAGTTGGGCTCATATTGCTAGATTGATTAAGGAACAAGACTGGAAAAATATATTTATTATTACAAACGATTTTGGCAAGAAAAATTTCAAAGCTGAAAAGCAAGTTGAGTTTATTGTTGTTGATTTCAAGAAGCCTGTTTTTGGATTAATTGAAGACATAAGAAAAGGGTTAAAAAGCAAAATTACTGATTTTGAAGTTGCATTAAACATTGTTTCTGGCTCTGGAAAAGAGCATATGGCAATTCTTGCTGCATTATTAAAGCTTGGAGTTGGTGTAAGGTTAATGGCTGTAACGAAGGATGGGGTTAGGGAGTTATGAGATTTTTATATTATACTACAAAAAATATGTACTTTTATCTTTTTTAACACTAATATAAACCCAATAACCAGATTTCTTAGCAATTACTTTTACATTCCCAAAAACTTCTTCCATTTTTTTGCTTAGAATTTTGCCACCTTTATTATGACGAGCAACTAATTGCAAGTTGCCTTTATTTTTTAAATAATTTTTTGATTGTTCAATTAACTTAAAGCAAATTTCTTTTCCTGCAGTTTGAGGTGGGTTTGATAATATTACATCAAAATCATTTTGTTTAATTGGTTCGTATAAATTGCCGTGATAAATTTTGCATTCAGTATTATTTAACTTACAATTCATTTTAGCTAACATAGCTGCTCTTTTGTTAATGTCACTCATTACAACATTTGCATTAAATAGCTTAGCAGCAATAACTCCAAGAATTCCAATACCACATCCAATATCAAGAACTTTGGAATTATTAGGAATAATCATATTTTCTGCTAAAACTAATGTGCCTTTGTCAATTTTTTCTTTAGAAAAAACTCCAGAGCCTGTATATAACTCAAACTCATGTCCTTTAATTTTTTGTTTTATTTTTTTAATTTTTAATAATGATTTTTGTTGCTCAGAATAATAATGTTCAATTGGTTTCATTTCTTATACTTCTTCCTGCTCCATTATATTATACAAATTGTACAATATTCTATCAACACCTTT
>CAZSIU010000011.1:0-11911 GCA_964607225.1 uncultured Methanosarcinales archaeon
TGGAACGAATGGCTAAAAAGGCATGTCAAGAAGATGGATTTTCATAGTAAATTATGATTTTGATTTTTAGGTATTTTTATTTTAATAATTAAATGCGTTGAGAAAGATAATAAAAATTAACAAAATAAATCATTTTAAAATAACAAATAAGAGCACTAAATTGACAATGTAAAATTAAACTAAATCCAATAAAAGAGGTGATAGATTTAATTCTGTAAAATATGCCAAGTGAAATAGATAAAGAAAAGCTGCGATCTTTAATGGAGATTTATAAAAAGCACTTAGAGAAAGAATTCGGCACTAAGATAGAAGTGCAGCCATCAAAACCAACAACAAAAGAATATAAAGAATTTAAAGCAGAATTTTTACCTAGGCAACTAACTATTTACGAAAAATTATGTAATTTTAGTGAAAAAATATTAAAAATTAAACCTGACCCAAAAAAAGCAGAATCTACCCAAGAAGCAATCAATATAACACATCTTGAACTTACACCTGCTGGAGCTGTGTCTTTTTCATTTCTTATTCCACTAATAGGAGCTTTATTTGGTTCATTGCTTGCATTTTTGATTTTTAATTCAATGTTCTTTGTTTTATTATTTGTTATTGGTGCAATTGTAGCTATAAAGCCTCTAGGCAGAGTTCCAGAATTCATTGCCAATAACTGGCGATTAAAAGCAAGCAACCAGATGGTACTTTGCATTTTCTATGTTGTTACCTATATGAGGCATACTTCTAACCTTGAAAAAGCAATAGAGTTTGCAAGCCAACATTTAGCCCCACCATTATCTCTTGACTTGAAGAAAATACTTTGGGATATTGAGACTGAAAAATATAGCTCTGTAAAAGAGTCACTTGACATGTACCTTGATACATGGAAGAAATGGAATCTTGAGTTTATAGAGTCTTTCCACTTAATTGAAAGCTCTTTATACGAAGGAGATGAATCTCGCAGATTGAATGCTCTTGATAAAGCATTGGATGTTATTCTTGATGAGACTTATGAAAAAATGCTTCATTATGCTCATAACTTGCAAAATCCTATAACAATGCTGCATATGCTTGGCATTATTTTGCCAATTTTGGGCTTAGTAATTTTGCCATTGGTTGTAAGCTTTATGGAGAATGTAAAGTGGTATCATCTCGCTGTTATTTATAATGTATTACTAACAGTTGTTGTTTATTATCTAGGCAAAAATATTCTTTCAAGAAGGCCAACAGGCTATGGTGACACAGACATTTCAGAGGAAAATCCAGAGCTCAAAAAATATAGAAACATACTAGTAAAAATTGGCAACCAAGAATTTCAGATAAGCCCGTTGATTATTAGTGTTTTTGTTGGTGTAATTTTATTTTTGATTGGATTAAGCCCATTAATATTTCATGTAATTGGTGTTGCTGATTTTGGTTTTGGAGCAGAGGACTTAACAACTACTTGCGGACAAAAATATTGTTTTTTAGAGTATAGGACAAGTATTACAACAAATGAAGAGATTGGTCCATATGGGTTGGGAGCAGCAATTGCAAGTTTATTTATTCCGTTAAGCTTTGGTTTTGCAATTGGCCTGTATTACAGGCTTAAATCTAAAAATGTAATTAAGATAAGGGAAAAAGCAAAACAGCTTGAGCTTGAGTTTGCAAATGCTTTGTTTCAGCTCGGCAATAGACTTGGAGATAATTTGCCAGTTGAGATTGCAGTTGGAAAAGTAGCAAGTGTGATGGAAGGAACTATTTCAGGAGATTTTTTCCAGCTTGTAAGCTTAAATATTAGAAGGCTTGGAATGAGCATTGAAAGGGCTATATTTGACCCTTTGCACGGTGCCTTAGTTTCATTTCCTAGCAATTTGATTGAAAGCTCAATGAAGGTTTTGACACAAGCAATTAAAAAAGGACCATTAATTGCTGCACAAGCATTGACAAATGTTTCAAGGTACATTAAAGAAATACATAAGGTAAATGAAAGATTAAAAGATTTAATGGCTGATATTATTTCCTCAATGAAATCCCAAATTAAGTTTTTGACTCCTGCAATTGCAGGAGTTGTTATTGGCATAACATCAATGATAACTGCTATTCTTGGAAAATTAAGCGGGCAGTTGCAGCAAGTTACAGCATCTGTTGGAGGAACAGATGCAGCAGCTCCTGTTGGAATTCTGGGCTTATTTGGAGATGGCATACCAACTTATTACTTCCAGATTATTGTAGGAATTTACGTTGTACAAATTACATTTATTTTGACAGTTATTGCAAATGGTGTTGAGAATGGCGCTGACAAATTAAATGAAAGATACCAGCTTGGAAATAATCTAATTAGAAGCACAATACTTTATGTTTTTATTTCAGGAGCTGTGATGTTATTGTTTAACATAATTGCTGGAAGGATATTGACTGCTACTTTGAGTGCTTAAAATTGTAGAAAGTGGGGCAGAGGAGATTTGAACTCCTGATTGTGGAAGCTTAATGCTTTCTCCACGGTATCGGACATTTCATTGTCTTGCGACTCAAAATACCGTCTTCAGCCGTCTAAGCCAACTAAAAGTTGTGTGCTCTCCCAGGCTTTGCCAAACATAAGCAGTGCTTACATTTTTGAGCTACTGCCCCATATAGTTAGGACTCATGCACATATTTATATTACTTTTGCCTCATTTAAATCACTGTAAACATGTTTTCCACTATCAAATTATGATTTCTAGTTTACTGACCACTGGACATGCTCACGTATAATATTTAAACCAAAATCATTTATATAGTTTCAACTGAGAAAAAATTGGTGATTTAAATGAGTTTAAATAAATCAAAAAGTAATATAATATTAATATTTGATGATGTCCTAAATACATATAACTCAAAAATTCATGGAAAAAAGGCTTTATCTAAGTATAAGCGCTGGTTTCCAGTTATAGCATCACCTCAATTAGCGGGTTTAGTAGCCGATTTGATAGGAGATGGTCATTTACAAGATGCTCCAAAATGGAGGTTAGACTATTGTTCAAAATCAGAAAAAGAACTTACAAGATTTGAGAATGAAATATATAATCTTTTTAGGGTAAAAGGAAAAATTAGAAAAAGCACTACTAATTACTATGGGAGTTTTAACTACGGAGTCAATTGCAAACCTCTTGCAAGGCTACTTAAGCTGGTAGGTGTTCCAACTGGAGCAAAGGTGCTTAGAGATTTTCTAATACCAAATTGGATAGTTAATGATAAAGAAAATTTTAGAAGATTTATAATCAGATTATTTACTTGTGAATCGTCTAGATTTAGTGGAAAGTATCCTTGGATTGGTATTGAAATGTGGAAATCAACGAAAAATTTGGAGAATGGGTTAAAGTTTATGAATCAAATTAGACACTACTTATACCTATATTTTAATGTAAAAACTTGTGGACCATTCATCTATAATTCAAAATGTATAAGAAAAGATAAAATTAAAACAAAACCAATAAAATTTACTATAATGGCAAGTTCTCAATTAAATTTTTGTAGAGAGATAAAATTAGAAGATAAAAAGAAACAAGATGAATTTGAAAAGATTATCAAGAGAAGGTTGGAAATACTTGCTAATAGAGTAAGATAATAATTTAAAATACTTTCTATTTAAATCTCTTCATCATTCACATCTTCAATATCTTCTTCCTCAGCATTGAGCTTCTCAAAATCCTCTTTGCTTTCTTCCATTGGAATGTTTGTTCTTATTGGAGAAGAAGTTTCTTTATTTAAATCAACATCTGCTTTGCCAACAACCTCTATTTTTCCCAATCTTCCTGTTGTCAATTGCATTTCACCCTGCCATTCGCTTACATAGCCATTTGTCAAATGAACTTTGTCGCCTGATTTTACTTTTTCAATATCTTCATTCCACAAGGTGAGCTTTATGTCGCCAGTTTCGTCTTTTGCAATTGCAGTTGCAACTTTTCCAGCTTTGCCAAATTTCTCAAATTCTCTTAGAGTTCCTACATCTACAACATCAACAACAATATCAACATTGCCTTGTTTTGGTTTTAAGTCTTTTACCTGCATTTTATAGTTAATTTAGTTAATTCATATTTAAATTTATCCTTAAAATAGAAAATAATCACAACATTTAAATAACTCATAGAAATACACTAATCTAGCGCATACTCGCAATAAAAAATATTTTGCAGATAGTATGCGTGGAATGCAAATTCTGCGCAAAAATAGGTTAAAATATATTAATTAAAACAATTAATTGAAAGCATTAAAAATAAATTCAAAAAATCGAAAGCGACTTTTTGAGATGTAGTGACGAAAGTAAACCGCTTTTGATTGATTTATTAAATAAATAGGTGAGGCGAGCTTCAATGTTAGAAGAAGCGAGCCAAGCACTAGATTTTGCCGAAGGCAGATGGAAAAATAAAATAATAATCAATAATAAATCAAAATTAAACAAGAAGGAGGTAAAGAACTATGGTAGAATTACCACCCATTAAAAGAGTAGATAAAACGGTTTGGGAAATACCTACATCCTATAAAAAGGGAATGTTGGTGCCTGCAAGAATATATGCAACCGAAAAACTACTCAAGGAAATGGACGAGGGCGTCTTTAATCAAGTAACAAATGTAGCATGTCTGCCTGGAATCCAGAAATACAGTTTCTGCATGCCCGATGGTCATTTCGCAATGTAGTTAATTCTACTGCGAGACAAGTGGGGCTATGGCTTTCCAATTGGCGGAGTTGCAGCTTTTGATGCGGAAACAGGAGTAATTTCACCCGGTGGCATAGGTTTCGACATAAATTGCGGAATGAGATTAGTTACAACTAACCTGACTTTCAAAGATGTCCAGCCAAAATTGAGAGAATTAGTTGATACTTTATTTAGAATAGTTCCTGCAGGAGTTGGCTCAAGAGGATTTGTTGATGCAAACAAGCAGCAATTCAAAGAAATAATGACAGAAGGTTCAAAATGGTGCGTTGAAAATGGCTATGGTTGGCAAGAGGATTTGGAACGAACAGAAGGCTATGGCAGGATTGATTGGGCAGAGCCTGAAAAAGTAAGCGCAAAAGCAATTGAAAGAGGCTTGAACCAATTAGGAACTTTAGGCTCTGGAAATCATTATTTGGAAATACAAATTGTGAAGGCAGAAAACATTTTTGATGAGGAATTAGCAAAAAAATTTGGAATTCATACAACAGAACAAGTTGTTGTTATGGTTCATTGTGGCAGCAGAGGCTTTGGGCATCAGATTGGAACAGATTATTTAAGAATTTTTGAAGGAACAATGAAGAAATACGGCATTTCTGTTTATGATAGAGAGCTTGCATGCGCTCCTTTTCAAAGCAAAGAAGGACAAGATTATTACAAGGCAATGGCATGCGCAGCCAATATGGCATTTACTAATAGACAAGTTATTTTGCATAGGATAAGGGAAGGCTTCAAAAAGGTTTTTGGAACAGATCCTGAAAAATTGGAAATGCATATGGTTTATGATGTTGCTCATAACATTGCAAAGCTTGAGGAGCATGTTGTTGATGGACAAAAGAAAAAATTAGTTGTTCACAGAAAAGGCTCAACTAGAGCATTTCCACCTCATCATCCAGAGTTAGCTAAATTATATAAGGAAACTGGACAGCCTGTAATTATAGGAGGTTCAATGGAAACTGGCTCTTTCTTGCTTGTAGGAACTCAAAAAGCAATGGATGAAACTTTTGGCTCAACAGCACATGGCTCTGGAAGAACAATGTCAAGGGCTGCTGCAAAAAGACAAGTAAGAGGAGAGCAACTGCAAAGAGAAATGGAGAAAAGAGGAATTTATGTAAAAGCAATCTCAATGTCTGGATTAGCAGAAGAAGCAGGTTTTGCTTATAAACAAGTCGACGAAGTTATAGAAGCGTGCCATATGGCAGGTATATCGAAGAAAGTAGCAAAATTAATTCCCGTCGGTAATGTTAAAGGTTAGCCATAAAATGCCAATCATCCTACTCCAAATCCTAACTGCTGTAATTATAGTTAGCTTAATCTCTATCTTAGGAATTTTTATTTTCTTAAAGGAAAGAGTAATGAAAAAGACTTTGTTTTTTATGGTTAGTTTTGCAGCAGGAACTTTTCTAGGAGTGGCTTTTCTCGATTTATTACCAGAAGCACTTGAAGACGGATTTAAAGAGACAATTCCATTGTTTATATTGCTCGGTATTCTGTCGTTTTTCGTGCTTGAAAAATTTTTGTATTGGCATCATCATCACACAGGGCACGAGCATGAAGAGGTGCATGGGTTTACATACTTAAACATAATTGGTGATGGGGTTCACAATTTTTTGGACGGAGCAATTATTGCAATAAGCTTCTTGAACAGCACAGCTTTAGGCATAGTTTCAACAATCGCAGTTATCGCCCACGAAATTCCGCAAGAGATAGGCGATTTTGCTATTTTGATTTATGGAGGTTTTTCCAAGGCAAAAGCTTTAGTTTATAACTTTCTCACTGCTTTAACTGCTGTTATTGGTGCCTTGGCTGCTTACTTTTACTCAAGCGCAATAGAAAGCTCAAATACGTACATTATATCCTTTGTTGTAGGAGCCTTCACTTACATAGCTAGCACAGATTTAATCCCAGAAATACACAAGGAAAAGGATTTAAAAAAATCTTTTGTGCAGCTTGTTTTGCTTGCGCTTGGCATATTTTTGATATGGATTGTGGGAGAAATATTCCAGCATTAAAATGAACATAAATCACGACAAAAAAAAATATAAGTTTCTTGAGGATGTAGCAATTGCAGACATTGCTTATGAAGCTTATGGAAAAAATTTGGAAGAATTATTTGAAAATGCAGCATTTGCGATTTTTGAAATGAGTGCAAATCTTGAAACAGTTGATGCAAAAGAAAAGATTGAATTTGAGGTTGAGAGCGACAAGATTGAAAATTTGTTATATGATTTTTTATCAGAAATACTTTTTTTGAAAGATTCAAAATATATGGTATTCAAAAAAGTAGAAGTTATGATAAAACAAAATAAAAAATATCATCTAAAAACAATTATTGAAGGCGACACAATAAATCCTCAAAAACAGCAATTAGAAAATGATATAAAAGCAGTTACAATGCATATGTTTGAAGTAAAGAAAGAAAAAAATATATGGAAAGCAACTGTTGTTGTGGATATTTAAACAAAAAGTTTATATAAATCAACAAAATAACAGCAAACATGGAAATACCTCTTGCAAATGATGAAGATATAAAAGAAGGAGAAGCAAAAGAGATTGATTTTGCAGGCAGGCCAGCTATTCTGTTTAGGTTAGATGGAGAAGTTCATGCTTACATTAACTGCTGCACTCATGTTGGTGGACCAATGAAGCTGAAAGTGAAGCCAGACACTGCTTACTTGGATTGCACATGGCATGACTCCCACTTTGACGCAGAAACAGGACAATCATTAAGAGAGCCAGCTCCTTTGGATTCTAAATTAATCAAGTTGCCAATACAAGTGAAAGAAGGAAAAGTTTTCTATGTGTATCCTTAAGTTCTAAAGTTTTAAAACGACATATTTAAATAGTTTAAAATGATTGATGATAAATGAAGGTTGTGTTTTTAGGTCATCTTAAATTACAGGCAAAAGAGAGAAACATAGATTTAGGGTTGATTGAAAGCACACTATTGAAGCCAGATCAAATCGTTCCGAATGTAAAAGATTTGAAAGTAGCCCAAAATAAATATTTTGATGAAAAGAAAAATAAGGAATACTTAATTCGTGTTATTTTTAGAGAGGAAAAATCTGCAAGATTTGGAATTAGTGTATATAAAACATCAAAAATCAAAAAATACTGGAAGTAAAATGAAAATAAGGTATGATAAAGAAGCTGATGCAATTTACTTGCGCTTCAGGGAAGGAAAAATAGAAGAAAGTGATGAAATTAAGAACGGAATTATAGTAGATTATGATTCTAAGGGAAAGCCGATAGCCATAGAAATCCTTAATGCTAAAGAACTTCTTGAAAAAAGACCAGAATTAATAGTTGATTTTCCTCCGAGTGTAAAAATTGTAAGTTGATTAGGATTTGGAGAATGTGGAGGTTTTGTGAATATTATATTTAATTTAATTTTTTTTCAATCAATTCTGAGATAATTTTCCACTCATCTTCAGTAATCGGAAAATTTGTGCCTTGTGAAAATTTTAGAATTGATAAATCACTTAATTCAGGAATTTTTTTAAGTTCTTCTTTCAGTATTGGATTATCAATTAAATTTATCTTATAAATAAATTTAACTCTTAAAGTTTCTCTATTCTTACGTTCTTCCTGAATCCAGTATTTCGATGAATTGAAATTTGAGTCATTTACTATTTCTGGATTATCTGTAATTTCAATTACACCATAAATTCCCGCCTCATTTCCCGACATCCAAATTATACCAATATCTCCTTTTCTTATTTCACCTTTGTATTGGTTTACTTCCCAAACATCTACATTTTTGATAATATCTTCATCTCTTAAACAATTTTGAATATCATATACATTAGGGTTAGCTTGAAATATCCACATTTTTGGTTTTCTAAATTGAATTTCACTTTTTATACCATCCAATTTTTGCTTATATTCTTCAATTTCTTCTTTTGAAACTGATTCTTCAAAAATATAACCATGTCTTTCTGCAACATCCTTTAATTTTTGCATCTGAATTTCTTTTGTTTGTATTCCAAAATATTCCATAGAAATTTTAAGTCTTGTAGGAATTACGTTTCCAACAAGAACCAACTTGACATTATCTTCTTTGTTAGAATTTTTATATTCACCATAATACTCCATCAACTGGCCTATAGCATCTCTTTTAGGAATTCCTCTTTTTATCTCTACTATTACTTTATTACCTCCCTCATCTTTAAAAATAATATCTGCAAAAAATTTACCTAAATTTGCTTGTTGCTCAACCAATATTAATTTTTTATCCTCAAAAAATTCATCAGGATATTTTGCTATTAGGTTTTCAATATCTTTTTCTTTCATGGTATCTTCTTTATTTTAAATTCTTAAACCATCCAAATCTTTATACAGGACAAATCTCCTGCCCAAGCTTTCTCATCAACTCAAAATTCTCATTGTAGTCAACTGGGACATCTATTATACTAACTGTATCTTGCTTTAAGGCATCTGCTAACATTTTTGGAAAATCGCTTGCTTTCTCTACTCTGTAGCCTTTTGCGCCGAAGCTTTCTGCATACTTAACAAAATCAGGATTAGTGAATTCAATCCCATAAGTTTTTTGGTGATGAATTTGCTGCTTCCATTCTACCATTCCGTATTTTGAATCGTTAAATATAACAACAATAAAATTTGTTCCAAGACGCATTGCAGTTTCTAGCTCTTGAGAATTCATCATAAAGCCTCCATCTCCACAAACAACAACAACTTTCTTATCAGGATGAACTAATTTAGCTGCAATTGCACCTGGCAATGAAATTCCCATAGAGCATAATCCATTATCAATCAAGCAAGTATTTGGCTCATAGGTTTTATACATTCTAGCAGTCCATATCTTGTGCATGCCAACATCGCTGATTACAATGTCAGAATCGGCAAGTGCTTTCCTTATGTCATGAATTATCTTTTGAGGCTTTAATGGAAAACCATCATCATTTTCTTTTTCATGATGGTCTTCAAGTATTGTTTTTCTTAATCTGAAAAAATATTCTGGGTTCTTTTTTGACTCATCTTTTAATCTTTCCCTTAAAACCCATAGTGTGTTTGAAACATCACCAATAACTTCCAAGTCTGGATTATAATATTCATCAACTTCGCTAGGCAAAAAATCAATATGCAATATCTTCTTTTCTTTATTTTTATTCCAATGTATTGGGGAGAATTCAACAATGTTATAGCCAAGTGTTATAACTAAATCTGCTCTATCAAACCCACAAACATAGTAATCTTTTGCATGAATTCCAGTTGTAAATAGTGAGTACTCTGATTTATCGCTTATAGCACCTTTTCCCATTTGAGTGTGAACAATTGGAATTCCTCTTTCCTCAACAAATGCATTAAGCTGCTTGCTTACTCTTGTCCTTACACAGCCATTTCCAGCCAAAATTAATGGATTCTTTGCTTGTTTAATCATTTCAACAGCCTGATCAATTGCTTTGCTATCTGCACTTGGACGTCTTACTTTTACACGAGGAAATGGATTTGCATTATTTGCTTCCATTTTTGCAATATCTTCTGGCAATTCTAAATGTGCTACACCAGGCCTTTCCATCTCAGCAACTTTGAAGGCTTTTCTAACAGCTTCTGGAATTATAGGTGGAGTTGTAATGGAAGCATTCCATTTTGTAAGAGGCTTGAAGGCATTAACAACATCAATAAACTGAAAGTTTTGTTTATGAAAGCGATGCAAGCCACCTTGCCCTGTAATTGCAACAACAGGCATATTGCCAAGATGAGCATCTGCTAAGCCAGTTGTTAAATTCATTGCACCTGGGCCTAGAGTTGAAAGACAAACTCCTGCTTTGCCTGTTAGTCTGCCGTATATAGCTGCCATGAAAGCAGCTCCCTGCTCATGTCTTGTTGGAATGAATTTAATGTTAGAATTCATCAGAGAAATCATTAGGTCTTCATTTTCTTCTCCTGGAACTCCGAATATGTATTCTACTTCTTCGTTTTCAAGGCATTTTACAAATAAGTCGCTTGATTTCATTTTTTGATTAAACATCAAATCTAATAATTGGTGTAGTTAGCTGTTTATTTACTAAAGCAATATAATCAACTAAGTCCCTCAATACAGACGTATCCCTTGGTATATGGGCTAATGCTTCTTTCGCTTCTACCATTAATTTTTTAGCTTTTTCTCTGCTAGTTTCGATTCCTACAAGTAAAGGTAAAGTCGGCTTTCCTACATCTTGCCCAACGTCCTTACCAATTTCCTCAGGTTTTGCTTCAATATCTAAAATGTCATCTAAAATTTGATAAGCAGTTCCCATACTTCGACCATATTTTCTTAAAGCTTCAATTTTAGAATCACTTGCTCTACCAACAATTCCACCTGCAACTGCGCTAAATCCATAAAGAGCACCACTTTTTTGTTCATACATTCTTAATATTTGCTCTGGTGTCATTGTCTTACCTTTCGATAGTATATCTTTAGTTTGTCCTGAAATCATTTCACTAACAAGATTTCCAAAATCATCGACAAATTTTTCTCTAGTTTGCTGAGGTAACTCATTTTTATATGAAAGTAAAGAAAGTGCAAAATTTAAAGTGTACCAAGATGTCCAAATCGCTAATGCTTCACCAGAAACCCTATGCAAGGTTGTTCTTCCTCTTCTTGTCATAGCATTATCAAAAGAAGGTAAATCATCAATTATCATGCTTGTCCCATGCAATATTTCAATACAACATGCAATCGGCAAAATCTCATCATCTGGAACACCATACATTTCTGCTGTTGCTATAGTAATGATAGGTCTCCATCTATGACCAGGAGCCAATATTGTATATCTAGCAAACTCATTAAGTTCGTGTTCTGCTGTTAAAATTCTATCTAGTTCTCTATTTATTAGTTCACGTTTTTCTAAAATATAGTGTTCTATGCTCATATTTTATATCCAATTTCTATCTCTTAACCTCATAAACATTTATCCCCTTAATATTAACAAACTCCCTTAATCCATATTTTGAAAGCTCTCTTCCAATTCCGCTTTTCTTTATGCCACCGAATGGCATTCTTGGGTCTGATTTAACAACAGAGTTAATGAAAACATCACCTGCTTCTATTTTTTTTGCAATCTCCAATCCTTTTGCTTCATCACTTGTCCAGATGCTTGCTCCTAAACCAAATTCTGTGTTATTAGCAATTTTAATTGCTTCTTCTTCGTCATTAACAATAATTATTGGAGCAACAGGCCCAAAAACTTCTTCTGTAACAACTTTCATGTTATTTTTTATGTTGCTTAAAACAGTCGGCTTAA
>CAZSIU010000012.1:0-4675 GCA_964607225.1 uncultured Methanosarcinales archaeon
ACATTTAAGTAGAGAGGCTGCACATTCGTCTTCAAATCATTAGTTGGGAACACAATAGTAGCTTGTGGTGCAGGAGTATTTGCAACTGTAAAGTTTGTCGAGTTTATCGCGCAATTATCACTTGCATCGCAAGCCACAACAGATGCATTTATGACACTGCCTCTTGTTAAATTGACTGTTATATTTTGAGATGTCCATACCGTAGCTCCTGACACTGATTGAGTGAAATTATATAAGTCAACATTCCCTGTTAAATTAAATGTAAAATTAACCAATGTTGGACTTCCAGTTATGAAAGCGCTTATGTTTAAGTTATTGCCAAATCTTATTGAATCAGATGCATTCAAGTTTGTTATGTTAACAACAGGAGGTGTTGAATCTACTTCAATAACAGTAACAATTGTGTCATTCATTCTTAAGTTTCTAGAAGTGTCATTAACAACAACAGTAAAGTTAATCACATTTCCTGCAGCTAATGCAATTGTATAATTCTGTGAGCACTGGTCACTTGTGCCACTAACTGTCTTATTTATAAATTGCTTTGCTCCATTCGGCAAGCTCTGATTATCAATGAACTGACAGAAACTTAAACCTACATTATCTGTAACATTAGCTGTTACATTTATTATATCATTCTGTAATATATTTGTTAAAGATTTGTTTAATGATGTGGTTATTGCAGGTAAAGTTGTATCAGCTTGCACAGTTATTATCTGTTGTGATTGATTTTGATTATTAACAGTATCGTTAACTATAACAGTAAAGTTAATCACATTTCCTGCAGCTAATGCAATTGTATAATTTTGACTGCATTGGTCATTAGTACCAGTCACAGTTTTATTAATTAATTGCTTTGCCCCGTTTGCTAAGCTTTGATTGTCAATAAACTGGCAGAAAGAAAGTTCTGTTTCATCACTTACATTAGCTGTCATATTTACTCTAAGTCCTTGCTGGAATTCTGATGATAAATTGTTTAAGCTCGCATTTATTCTTGGTATTATATTATCTATTCTTAATGTAAAGTTCGCTGTTGTATTTACATTTCCAGCAGTATCATTTATTGTAATAGCCCATACAATAAATGTTTCATTCATAGTTGTTGCATTAAAGCTAGTTGAAGCTCCAGAAGTAAAGTTCAAGCTTTGATTTCTTGTCCATACACCTGTTTTGTTAAAGTACAATACAGCAGCAAACGGATTAGCATCAGTTGCTGTAAAGGTAAAGTTTACATTAGTACTTCTATTAGAGTTATTAATAGGACTTCTTGCTGTAATTGCAGGAGCTATAGTGTCAATAGTAAAGTTAACTGTGACATTAGCGCTTGGAGCAGCACCACTTACACCATCAAACAAGCTTACATTTAGTATATAAGCACCATCACTTGCATTCAATGTTGTATTTACTAAACTTGTTTGATTTAGCTTACCATCTATGTAATAGCTTATGTTTATAACATCATTATCTGCATCAGCAGCAAATGTTACATTCAATGGTAATGGTTGCTGACTTGTAACTAAGCCATTTGTTGGCAACACAATAGTAGCTTGTCCTGCTGGAGTATTATCAACAGTCACAATCTGCTGTGATTGATTTACATTTCCTACAGTATCATTAACAATAGCAGTAAAGTTAATCACATTGCCTCTAACTAAAGCAATAGTAAAGTTCTGCGAGCATTGGTCACTAGTGCCAGTAACTGTTTTATTAAAGAACTCTTTTGCTCCACTTGATTGATTTATTATTAATTGACATGTGTCTAAAGCATTTTCATCACTTACATTAGCAGTTAAATTAACTCTCATATTAACCCTAAATGGAGTTAAATTGTTTAAACTCGCATTTATTCTTGGTATTATATTATCTATTCTTAATGTAAAGTTCGCTGTCGTATTTACATTTCCAGCAGTATCATTTATTGTAATAGCCCAAACAATAAATGTGTCATTTATTGGTGTTAAATTAAAGCTGTTTTCAATTCCACTGCTAAAGTTTAAGCTTTGATTTCTTGTCCATACGCCAGTTTTGTTGAAATATAAAACTGCAGAGAATGGATTAGCATCAGTTGCTGTAAAGGTAAAGTTTACATTAGTACTTCTATTAGAGTTATTAATAGGACTTCTTGCTGTAATTGCAGGAGCTATAGTGTCAATAGTAAAGTTAACTGTGACATTAGCGCTTGGAGCAGCACCACTTACACCATCAAACAAGCTTACATTTAGTATATAAGCACCATCACTTGCATTTAAAGTTACATTAAAGTTAGAAGTTTGATTTAATTTTCCATTAATATAATAAGAAATATTAATAACATCATTATCTGCATCAGCAGCAAATGTTACATTCAATGGCAATGGCTGCAAGTTAGTAACTAATCCATTTGTTGGAGTAACAATTGTTGGTGCAGTTGCAGGTGTATTATCAACAGTCACAATCTGCTCTGATCGATTTAAATTATTACTTGTATCATTTACAATAACAGTGAAATTAATCACATTCCCTCTAACTAAAGCAATTGTATAGTTCTGCGAGCATTGGTCATTTGTTCCAGTAACTGTTTTATTTAGCAATTGTTTTTGTCCATTACCAATACTCTGGTTATCTATAAACTGGCAGAAAGAAAGTGCAATATCATCACTTACATTAGCTGTCATATTAACTCTCATTCCAATTCTGAATGGAGTTACATTATTCAAAGAACCATTTATCCTTGGCTTTGTATTTTCTCTTACAATTACAATCTGCTCACTTCTATTAATATTATTGCTTGTATCATTCACAATTACAGTAAAGTTAATTACATTTCCAGTAGACAATGCAATTGTATAATTCTGCGAGCATTGATCACTTGTACCACTTACAGTTTTATTAAAGAAAGTCTTTGCACCATTTGCTTCACTTTGGTTATCAATAAACTGACAGAATGAAAGTGCAGTCTCATCTGTAACATTAGCAGTCATATTAACTCTATTGCCTTGCAAGAAATCTGTTGACAAGTTATTTAATGAAGCATTTATCCTTGGCCTTGTTATATCTGCAACAGTTATTATAGTGTCATTCGTTCTAAAGTTGCTTGCTGTATCATTTACTCTTGCAGTAAAGTTTATCACACAACCACTGCTGCAACTCACACTAATATTTTGAGAGAATTGTGCTATAGAAACTCTGCCTAAACTAAAGTTATAGTATCTAATCTCTCCAGTGCTATTCTCTATTATCTGTCCAACATCTAATTCTACACTATCAGTTGCATTTCCTGTTACATTAATTACATCATTTTGAACTATGTTTGTCAAAGATTTGTTTAAAGTAGTATTCACAACAGGCCTTGTTGTATCAACAGTAAAGTTAACAGTTACATTTGCACTATATACATTACTATCTTCACTTAAACTAACGTTAAGTATATATCTTCCATCTGAAGCATTAAATGTAACATTAACTGGAGCTGAAGTGTTTATCTTTCCATTTATGTAATAAGTTATATTAATAACATCTCCATCAGGGTCAGCAGTAAACGTTACATTTAAAGGCAAAGGCTGTCTATTTGTTTTAAAGTCATTTGTTGGAAATACTATAGTAGCTTGTCCTGCAGATGTATTTGCTACTGTTATCAAAGTCGAGTTTTGAGCTACATTTCCAGCAGCATCTCTTGCCCAGCAAGTTGCATTTATAACATTGCCTCTTGTTAAATTAACTGTTATATTTTGGCTGAAATTAGCAGAAGTTCCTGATAAGGAAAAAGAGAAATTATACAAGTTAGTAGGTCCACTAAGGTTGAATGTTATATTGCCTATGGATGGGCTGTCAAATGCCTGGCAGCTTATGTTTAATCTATCATTAATTCTTATTGTAACATTGTTGTTTGTTATATTTACGCCTGGTGGTGTTGTGTCTCCTGTAACTACAGTCACTATAGTATCATTCGTCTTAAAATTACCATTGGTGTCATTTACCCTAGCGGTGAAGTTAATAACACATCCTGCAGCACAGCTTACAGTTATATTCTGACTAAACTGTGGTGTTCTTGCCCCACTTAAGCTAAAGTTAAAGTATCTTACTTCACCAGTATCATTAACTATTACCTGTCCAACATCTAAGCCAGCTAAATCTGTTGCATTAGCTGTCAGATTAATCACATCATTCTGCACTATAGTTATTAGAGATTTATTTAATGACGTGTTAACAACAGGCAATGTAGTATCAGCAACAACAGTCACAATCTGAGTGCTTTGATTCAAATTGCCTCCAGCAGTAAATGCAGATGTATCATTAACTATAACAGTGAAGTTAATCACACTTCCAGCAGCTAATGCAATTGTATAATTCTGGCTACATTGATCATTTGTTCCTGTTATAGATTTATTAAAGAAATTCTTTGCTCCGTTTGGTAAGCTCTGATTATCTACAAACTGGCAGAAGCTTAAGCCAATATTATCTGATACATTTGCAGTCATATTTACAATTAAGTTTTTGTAGATAGAAGTGAAGTCTAATGACGCATTTATTCTTGGCTTTGTATTATCTGCTACAGTTATTATCGTATCATTAGTCCTAAAGTTGCCATTTGTATCATTAACTCTTGCAGTAAAGTTGATTACACAACCATCAGAACAAGCTACTGTTATATTCTGACTAAACTGTGGTGTTCTTGCCCCACTTAAGCTAAAGTTAAAGT
>CAZSIU010000012.1:4775-11475 GCA_964607225.1 uncultured Methanosarcinales archaeon
AGATAGAAGTGAAGTCTAATGACGCATTTATTCTTGGCTTTGTATTATCTGCTACTGTAATTATTGTGTCATTAGTCCTAAATCTATTACTTGTGTCATTAGCCCTTATTGTGAAATTTATAACACCGCCAGCTGACAAAGTTATCTCAGTCAGATTATAACATTGACCTGTTGTAGCACCATCAAGCGACTTATTGATTATTTGTAATGCTCCTGGACCGCTTTGGTTAATTATAATCTGGCAGAAGCTCAATCCAACATTATCTGTTATATTAGCTGATAAATTGATGACATCCCCTGTTACTATGCTATTTAAAGATTTATTTAGGCTCGTATTTACAACTGGAGCTATTTTATCAGCAACAGTTATTATTGTGTCATTAGTTCTGAAATTGTTAGCAGTGTCATTTGCCCTTGCAGTAAAGTTGATTACACAGCCTCCATTGCAAGCAACAGTAATGTTTTGAGAGAATTGAGACGTGCCTGCTCCACCTAAACTAAAATTAAAGATTCTGTTAAATCCGGTGTCATTTACAATAATCTGTCCAAAGCTTAATTCTCTATCAGTTGCATTTGCTGTTAAATTAATAACATCTCCCAAACCAATATTAGTTAAAGATTCATTTAAAGTAGCATTTACAACAGGAACAACTGTATCAAGAGTAAAGTTAATGTAAGATGTGTTTGCAGAATATTCTTCTTGGTCAAATATAGTTACATTCAACCTATAAGTTCCGTCAGAGCCATTGAATGTTGTATTAAATGAAGTGCTGCCATTTAATTTATTGTCTATATAAAATTGAATTGTTATTGCATCACTATCAGCATCTGAAGCAAATGTTACATTCATTGCAATTGGCTTTGAATTAAAAAACTGATTATTGCTTGGGAAAACTATTGTTGGTGTTGATGGAGGAGTATTTGCAACAGTTATTATTGTATCATTCAGTTTTTTATTGCCTCCAGCAGTTGCAGTTGATGTATCATTAACAACAACGCTGAAGTTAATTACATTTCCTTTTACTAAACTAACAGTCCAGTTTTGACTGCACTGATCCTTAGTTCCGGTAACTGTCTTATTCAAAATTATTTTGCTTCCATCAGAAGTTCCATTATAGAAGAAATTGCAAGTATTTAAGCCGCCGCCTACATCCGTTACATTTGCTGTTACATTTATAACATCATTTATTCTTATAGTTGTTAGAGATTTGTTTAAGCTTGTGTTAACAACTGGAGGCGTTGTGTCTACTGCAGGTGTAAAATCATAAGTTGCTGCAGCAGCAGAGCTCATAACAGTGTAGGTATTAACAGTAGAGTTTTGAATGACTGCAATGTAATTTGTGCCACTATACCATGTAACCGCAATATCAAATTGACCATTGCTGTCTGCTGTTCCAATAATTGTTTTGTTTGTTCCGCTCTTTTGCTGCACATAAACAATAATGTTTGCGCTTGCATTTGACGTTCCTCCGATTGTGCTGTCAGTAATATTTTTTATTGCAGGCCCTGTAAAGTTGCTTCCTGCAAGCCCCAAATTTGCTTGAGTTACAGGATTGTCTAATCCATCAACTCTAACTCTGCCAAGCCCGCCAGCAGTTCCTGTAGTTCCTGCACTTGTATCTAATGTTCCGCCAAGTGAGACATTAAATGCTTGCAATACAATTCCTCCCCCAGAGCCAGCGCCGCCAGCTGCGGTAGCAGTAGCGCCATCACCGCCCTTTGCTAAAATTTGTCCAGTAGGCATGATAGTAATATTTTCCTTAGCGACTATTAAAACAGCTCCTCCTCCTCCGCCTCCACCACTGCCTTGCGCAGCTGCACTACCAGCACCTCCACCACCAGAGCCGCCTGTCAATGGAACTAAATGAGCATTGCCATGAGCACTTCCTCCACTGCCTACACCAGTTCCATCTGTTCCCGCTGTTCCAAATCCACCTCCACCACCAGCATTCGCGCCTGATGCGCCTCCTCCTCCTCCACCAGAGCCGCCTGCGCCGCCAGCAGTTAAACCGCCAGAGCCGAAGAAAAATCCTGTTCCGCCTCCTCCTCCAGCATTGGCAGCACCTCTTTGGCCGCCTTCAACTTTTGGTGATGTTGAATTTCCACCACCGCCACCAAGGCCGGTAGTAGCAGCATGTGCTTCGACTCCTCCTAAAGAGCCTGTGCCATTGCCTCCCGTAGCTTTTGCAGCAGAGCAACTACTACTAGCTTCACATCCACCACCTCCACCTCCTGTAAACCCACTTCCACCAGCACCCCATCCAGATGTATTAACAGTCGGCCTATCTCCTGAACCCCCTCCTCCACCTCCACCTCCAGGTCCCCCTGATCCTCCGGGTCCTCCTAAATCTGTTGCTATGCCAGGCATGCCGCTTCGTCCACTAACATTCAATATTCCAGAAATATTTACAGGGCCATCAACAATAATTGTTACAGGCAAATATCCTTGGTCGCCTGCAAGATTTGGGTCCAAATCAGTCGTATTAACATTAACAGTAACTCCTGAAGGAATGATTAAAGAATCCAAAACAATTGTTCCTCTAACTGTTCTTGTTCCATTTCTGCCATTGCCAATCATATGAACTCCATTAGTAAATCCTGAGAAATTACCATCGTTTTTGTTTGCACCAGTTAAACTTACAATCTTAAACACAGTTGGCAAGCTTACACCGCTTATGTTAACCTGCACATCTTGCTCAGTTGCATTTGGATGTATGTAGAAAACAGTTGTTAAAGTTCCATTTTCACCGCTTGCAAGAGCTGTTGCTCCTTTGCCGCTTGCATTAGCAACAATTATCGGACCAATTGTAATGTTACCTGATGAATTTGTTACGATAGAATCTGTAACTGCAAATCCAGTTCCAACAATAGTCACAACAAGATTCATTCCAGGAGCGCCTGCATCCGGATAAGAATAATTAAAGCCTGCTGCCTGGTCATTTGCAATCTGCCAGTTTCTTGCTTCTTTAAATGCTCCAATTTCAAGAGGCCCAAGCAAATAGAACTCTGGCGAAATGTCAGGAGCATCAAATTGGTAAGCAATTTCTATTTTGTCATCTTTGTTTAGATTAACATTCCAAGATAAAATAGAAGTGTCATTAATGGTTGTAACTATTAAGCCATCTTGTTGTGTTATTGCAAATGATGATGGTACATATTCATTTATTATTCCATTATAATTTTGATTTGCTATAATTGAAATATTCATAACATAAACAGCAGCAGGATAAACTCTTGTTGGACCTTGCCTTGCAACATCAAAAGTAACAGAACTTTGAACTGAGAAATTATCCTGTATGCTTCTTATGCCATTATAAGTTGCAGCAGTCAAATTCATCACATAAGTTCCAACTCCATCAACAGAATAAGTTGTATAGTAATCTGGCAGTTCTGTAACACCAAGAACTTGGCATTCTGGGCTTATTTTTATGTCATTATTTTGAGTTGTTAATGTTGTTTTTTGTTGATTTGGATTAATTATTTCTAATGTGACATCTGCATTACAAACAATCTTGCCTCTATCATCTAAAACACCAATTCCAATAAATGCATCTTGATTTGGCAAGTAAATTGACTTGTTTACATTAATAGCCAAAACTCCCCAAGTGAAGTCTTGTTGTTGTGTGTATGTTATGCCATCTTTTAATAATTCTAATTTTATTGTGTATTTGCCGGCTCTGAATGCCCTTTGCTTTGGCAGTTTAATGTCAAATTTGCCTTCTCTTAACTCTTCTATTTCAACATTAATGTCTTTTATATTACCTTCAGAATCAAATACAAAGGTATCAATATTTTCATTAGCTGTTTGCCATTTTTTCTTTTGCTTTTCTTTTTTGATAATTTTTTGACTTAATAATTTTAGTTCTTCATCTGTTTTTTCTGTAATTTCCTCATAAACCTCATATTCTTCTTTCCATTTTCCATGCTCAATTAGTTCTTGTTTTTCCAAATATTCAAAATCAAATTCTACATCATCACTAAGTTCAAAGTGCTCTTTTTCAGAAATTATTTTTGGCGTTATGTCAATTGTCACATTCACAACATTAATGGCAAATAGGTTTGAGATAACTGTTTCTTCACCTTTTTTAGCTGTTATGAATGCATATGCTATGCCAGCAAAATCTTGGGCAGGAACAATAGTTGCAATGCTGCCGTCAAATGAAATATTTATTCCATCTTGCTCATAATAAGTAAAAATTGTATTTTCATCAATATTCAAGAAATATTCGCTTAAGTCAATAGTCGCATTTTTATTAACAACAACAGTTATATTTGGTATTTCATTGACTAATGCTAGCTCAGTTATGTTTGTTATATTGATTGGTGTTATATTTACAGATGTTTCATTTAAAGTGATATTTGCTGTAATATTTGTTAAATCCTGGAATGTTTTATCTACTATATATCCTATAACATCTATCCTTAATATTGTGTCATTTATTTCAAATATTAGCTTATAACTGCTTTCATTGAAATTATCCAAAATACATGTTTCAACACAAACTTTATCAAAGTTTAAAACTTCGTAATAGAAATTGACTGATAAATTACTCCATTCCGAATTAAATATCTCGGCCCTTGGTGTTTCTGAGCTTAAATTAACGTCGTAATAGATAACTTGGGCACTTACGGTGTTATCTAAACCAGCGCCATATTGGTTGAAAGCAGCATAATAAATTTTATCCCATTCGTCTCTTAAAGGCACAAGCCCAATAAAATTGCAGCATTGTTCATTTCCATAGCAAACTGAAATTGCTTTTTCTTCATCTATAGAATAAGTTTCCCATCTTGTGCAAAGCTTTGATTTGTCAACATCCCAATCAAATCTTGAATTTACAATAGTTAAGTCAACAATTCCACTAACGCTTTCTTTTCCATCATCATCTTCATCAAAGGGGCTATCTTTATTATACTCTAAATTTATTATTATTGTTTTTATGATATTTTGTTGATTTTCTGATGGAATTGTTATATTTACTATTTCATTTACGGATTGATTTATAATAATTGTTTCATTTATTATTGGTTGAGTTATATTTATTGTTTCATTTAATTCTTCATCATTGTCTTCCTTATCTTTTTCTTTTGTTTTATTTTCTTCTTTACTCAAAAATTCTTGATTTTTGAGTTCCACAGAAACTTTGTTTCTGTCGGATATAACATAACCAACTATGTTTTGCATACTACTTTCTTTAGAATTTAGTAAATTATAATCAAAAATCAAATACCTATGATTATCTTTTTCAAGCCATACCTTTCCAGTTCCATTTTCTTGTATGCTTCCGCTTAATTTAATGCTTGTTAATATTCCCTGATTCTGTGGAATCCAGTCATAAGTGCTGTTTCCATTTATCTCCAAATTTACTATGTCTTCGTAATCTGCAGTTTGCAGCGTTACAAAGCCAGAAATACTTGTATATTTCCATAGCAGCAAAATTGAAAGTATAGAAATTATAGCAATAAAAGATACAACAGTTCCAATATTTATATTTCCTTTCTTGCTTAATCTTTTTCCTTTCGTCAAAAATCTATTGATTTTTGATCGTGTTCGAAAATCTTTGATTTTCGCCCATTTTAGTTTTTCATCAGCTAGTTCAAAGACAACTTCTTCATAAGGCTGCCTTGGATGTATCTTTAGCCTATTTAGAAGCTCTACAGTTTTCTTAGACAGCTTTATTGTAGTTACTTCCTTCATTGGTATACCTAAGTATATATTGGTATACCCATTTAAATATTTATTGGTTTTTATTAGGGCTAGACAAAATTAACCAAAACTTTAAAATACTATTAATAAAACGATAAAGCAAAATGTTTATAAAAATACAATCAGAAGTTCCAAAATTTAAATGCAATGCATGTGGAAGTTGCTGCAGCCATATTCGTGGCATTGTCCCAAAAGAAGATAGGGAATTTATTAAGCAGCATGCTTTTGGCAAAATGCCAGTTGTGCAGCTTGTACCAGTTGAGCAAATGACATTTCCGTTATGGGATTGGGAATCTAAGCGATTTGCAGAATGGCAAAATGAAGCAAATGTTGATGCAAGAATCAAGCCTTTAAGAGCAATTATGGATTTAAATTCAAACAAAGCAATTATTTTAACTTATTTTATGGACGGTGAAACTGATGCATGCCCATTTTTGAAAGATAACAAATGTTCCATCTATCATACAAAAAGGGCTTATGTTTGCAGATTATTCCCTTTTAATAGGGGACCTTTCATTGATAGAGAAGGAATGCACTTAAAAGAAGAATTATTTGGCGAATGCGGAGCAATGGAACATATATTACCTCAACTTCCAGACAATTTCACTCAAATGATAAAATTTTTAAATGAAGCATTTCCTGACGGTTCTTTCTTAAATGCTGTACAAAACGACATTATTATTGAATGGAGCAACAAGACAATAATTGACTTAATGAGGAAAAAGATTATAAAGCCTGCGATGAATCGCCCCTATAAGTTTTTGTTGAAGAGAATTAAAGACTCTGAGAAAATTGACTTTACCGATTTTTTGGTAGAAGTTGGTTATTTAACAGAAAAAGAAACGGAAGATTTAATAAAAAGATTTGACGACAATATCGATGCAAAAGAAAAAATAAGTCAGTTTGTTAGTTCATAATGATTTCATCACAAGAAATGAGAGTTTTAGAGGCAAAAAGCAGCATTCCAAGGGCTATGCTTATGGAGAATGCAGGCAG
>CAZSIU010000013.1:0-10791 GCA_964607225.1 uncultured Methanosarcinales archaeon
AAAATGCTTGGCATTTTAGCGAAGCGACCCTGCGAACCGCTTAATCGCTGTTATACGCTTGAGGGCATAGCCCGATACGAGCAATTTGTAAAATTGCGAAGAGTTAAATTTTCACTTTAATAAGTTTCGAGGCGAAGCCGAGCGTAGAATTAAGAGTTGGGGGGCGTTTTAGTCTATTAAGTAGTTATTATATATTTTAAAATATATATTCTAGTACCACTGGACATTTATGGATAAGATTTATTAACAGAAACAATACTAAATATTTAAATAGGAAATGGCAGGAGATGTTAATGTAGGTGGAATTACAATACCCATATTAGGGGTGATTTGGCTAGCTAGTTTAGTAATCATAATAGTTCAATACTTTGGAAAAATAAGCTTTGGAGTCATCGGTATTATCTCTTGGCTAGTATTTTTAGCCGGAGCAGTATTATTTTTACTATGGGTATTATCCCACTTTTTTGGATAAAATGGAAAATTTACAAAAACTCGATAATGAAAGTTTAACGGAGTTTGCAAATAGGCTGGCTTCTCTTTACAATAAGCAAAATACTAAAACCTTAAAGAAAGGAAAAGGACAATTCTTTACACCGGTTTCTGTTGCTAAGTTTATGGCTAGCTTGACAGATTTTGCAAAAGGAGATATTAACATCCTTGATCCGGGTGCAGGTACTGGCATCCTGTCCGTAGCACTTATTGAAGAATTATTAAAAAAAGGTATAACTACAAAAATAAATCTTGTTTGTTATGAAACGGATAATAAGGTAGTGCCATACTTAAAACAACTATTAGAAGAAACTAAAAGATACCTAGATGGAAAAATATCTTTTAAATACTCAATTTTAAATAAGGATTTTATATCTTTAAATGCAAATCTTCTAGTCACTAATCAAGAGACTGAAAATGAGGCTAACCCTCTGTTATTTGATGTAGTTATCGCAAATCCGCCTTATTTTAAAATAAATAAATCTAGTTTACCATTGGCTAAATTCAAGGATATTATTTCTGGACAACCGAATATGTATTATTTATTCATGGCAATTTCTGCAAAATTATTAAATAAAGATGGTCAGATGATTTTTATAACGCCTAGAAGTTTTTGTTCCGGACTTTACTACAATAAATTTAGAAAATGGTTGATAGAACAAGTAAATTTCGCAAATATACACCTGTTCCATTCTAGAAGAGAATTATTTGCAAATGAAGGCGTTCTACAAGAAAACATAATAACTAGATTTACTAAAAAAGAACAAGATAAAATAACCATATCCAAGACTTTTAACGGTGATTTTTCAAATATACAAAAAATTAAAGTGTTTAAAAATGATGTTATTTACAGAAGTAACGGGCATGTTTTCTTTCGCATACCATCAAATGAACAAGAATTAAAAGTAATAAGGAGATTAGATACCCTTCCTTATAATTTTTATAGGTTGGGATTAAAAATATCTACAGGAAAAGTTGTTGCATTTAGAAATAGGCCACACTTACAGAGTAATATAACTAAAGATTCTGTTCCTTTATTATGGATGCATAATATAAAAAATGGCAGGATTGAATGGCCAATGAACAGAAAAGATAAAGCTCTTGCAATAAAGAATAATGAAATGACTAAATGGCTTTTGCTTAAATCTGGAAATTATTTAGTTATTAAGAGATTTGCAGCAAAAGAACAAAAAAAGAGATTTAGAACTGCTTGCATATTTGAAGAAGATTTTAAGAATTATCAATATTTTGCATTAGATAATATGATTAATTATATCTATAGCCCTGATAGAAAGCTTAATAAAAATCATATTAAAGGAATATCGAGGTATCTAAACTTACCAATAGTGGATCTATATTTTAGGGTATTAAACGGGCATACTCAAATTAATGCTAATGAAGTTTATTCTCTGCCATTTCCATCATTGCAAGAACTGGAAAATTTAGGCAAAAATGAAAATGTTGTTTTTAAATTAAGAACCAACCAAATAATAGATAATGAAATTAAGCAAAATATGCAAGAATTAAAGGAAATTCAAGCATGAGGATTGAATATGGCTAAAGTTTTAGAGGCATTGGATATATTAAAGCAATTTAACGTTCCTAAAAAACAACAAAATGAGAGGTCTGCCCTAGCATTGTTAGCTTTGCTTTCTTTGAAAGAAAAAGATTTTTGGAAAGATTCCAAAAAGACTTTGATAAGAGTTCACGACATGATGGTCTTTATCAAAAAAGAATATAATAAAACATACGCTGAAAATAGCCGAGAAACATTCAGAAGACAGACTTTACACCAATTTGAAAAAGAAGTTGGTATTGTTGAAAGAAATGCAGATGATGTCAATAGAGCAACAAATAGCCCAAATACTACATGGTCAATCTCTGACGATGCTTTAAGAGCCATCAAAACTTACAATACAAAACAATGGGGCAAAGAGTTACCCAACCTTCTTAAGAAACTCAAAATTGCTCCTGTAGATTACAAAGTCAAAATGAGCAAAAATAAGCTCTCTATGAAGTTAAATGGTATTGAAATTGATTTTTCTCCTGGTAAGCATAATGAATTACAGATAGACATCTTGAATAATTTTAGAAAATATTTTTGCCCTAATTCAGAAGTGTTGTATGTTGGAGATGCTGCCAATAAAATGCTTTATTTGAATGAGTCATTATTGAAAGAGATTAATCTCGAAATACGAAAGCACGATATACTGCCAGATATAGTTCTTTTGGACAAGACAAAAAATCGACTATATTTGATTGAAGCAGTGTCATCTCATGGTCCAGTATCAAATAAAAGATTAATAGAACTGACAGAGTACTTCTCAAAACTAAAATATAAGAAAATTTTTGTAAGCGCTTTTCCGGATTTTAAGGAATTTAAGCGCCATGTTAACGATATTGCTTGGGAAACGGAAGTTTGGCTCTCAGAAATTCCAAACCATATGATACATTTTAATGGAGATAAATTTTTGAGAATGGATCGATTTTATACAAAATAAATCTAAGGAGGTGTAAAATGCCAGAAACGAAAGAATTACGTGAAACTAAAAGTAGGGATAGCTCAAGACATGTTGAAGAATTATCAAAGAAGAGCATGTCTTATCCAGAGCCACAAAATCCCGAAATGAGACCTGTTGGTGCTCAGCCTGCTAGTCAAAGCAAACCAGCTGAAAAAGTGGAGAAAAAATAATGGGCTTAGAGATTACTGATTTAAATCTGTTGTTTTATCTGCTTCCGGGATTTTTAGTATATGCCATAGTCAGCAGGTTGATTAATTCTGAAAAGGAAAAAGATTTTTTTGAAACAACTTTTTTATCAATATTTTTGTCCGTAATCATCTATGCTATTCTTGCTTTTCTCAATTCAAGAAACTTAACCTCATTTGAGAGCCCAGATTGGAGATTATGGTCTTGGTTAGTGTTAATCATTTTTTCTATATCTGCTTTAGCAATAATTTTCATTAAATGGATACTTCCAAAGCTAGAAAGATTCACACAAAGTTTTGACTTGTATAAATCTAGCGCTAAGGACATTCTTTCCGATATACTGGAAGAATTAAAGCAAACTTCATTGGATAATGTTAAAAAATATGGCATCTGGTTATGTATTTGTACCAAAGAAAATAAAATTTATTCTGGATTTCTAAAAAGACAGGGACTTTTTAATGAAAAAAAGAAAGGCATTTATCTAAAAAATGTGATACATATGAATGGAAAATCAAAAGAATATAATGTAAATGAATTTGATGGAGTACTTTTTCTTGAAGATGAAATTCGATGGATTTCTATAATTAAATATAATTTCAAGCCCCCAACTCGTCGTAAAGTGAAAATTTAATTGCGTATAACAACTATTAAACGCAGTTTTAATTGCGTTTGATAGATGTTAGATATGTTAAAGCGAAGTTTTTATAAACTTGTAGTTATTTCTGATGCTTATGGAAGATATGCAAATTTACCTCAATAAACTGTCAGAAGAATTGAAACTTAGAAAATATTCAAGAATGACTGAGAAATCATACATATCCATAAACATAAATTTTATTCGCTCTGAATTGAGTCCAAGGGAATTCTTGTTAAAATACTCTGACAAAAGCAGGTCATACATAAGGTCAGCATACTTTGCATTGAAATTCTTCCATGAAGCTGTTTTAAACCAGAAATTTGATGAAAAAATCCCGCTTGCAAAAAATAAAGGAAAGCTGCCAATAGTTTTGAATAAAGATGAGGTAAACAAAATGTTCGAGTCAACTCTAAATCTCAAGCACAGGTTGGTTTTAATGTTCCTTTATTATACTGGCATAAGACTGAATGAGATAGTAAATATAAAATGGGAAGACACAGATTTTCAAAGAGATATTATCCATCTTAAAACTACCAAAGGAGAGAAAGAAAGGATAATCTTCTTGCATGATAAATTGAAGAGGTTTATTGAATATTTCAACATCAAAAGTAAGGGCTTTGTTTTCCTTTCCAATCTGGGCAAAAAATATGATAAAAGAACTATCCAAATGATTGTAAGGCATGCTGCAAGAAAAGCAGGAATAGGAAAAAGAGTGACGCCGCATACATTAAGGCACAGCTTTGCAACACATCTGCTGGAAGCAGGAGCTGATATAAGGCATATTCAGAAGCTATTGGGACATTCTAATCTTCAGACAACACAGATTTACACGCATGTTGCAAACAAAGATATAAAGAAACTTGCAAAACTGTTATAAAAATGATACTTGGCATTACTGGTTCAATCGGTTCTGGCAAAACAACTGTTGCGAAATTATTTAGCAGGCATTGGTATAATAGAATTGATGCTGACGAAATAGGGCATGAAATAATCAAAAAAAATTCCATTGCTTATAAAAAAATAATAAAAGAATTTGGAAATGAAATTCTTGACAAAAATAAAGATATTGATAGAAACAAACTCGGGGATATTGTTTTTAGTGATAGTAAAAAACTTAAACAATTAAATTTAATTATGCATCCAATGATAATAAATGAAATAAAAAATCAAATAAAAAATAAATGTGGTGATACACGCAAAAATCAAAGATTTTTGCGGTACAGAAAATCCAAAGGATTTTCTTGTAAAACAAAGATTGTTATTGACTCCCCATTATTACTTGAAACAAAAATAAAGGATTTAATTGATAAAATAATTATTATAAAATGTAATAAGGAAAATATAATTAAAAGATTAAATAAAAAATATAAAAAAGAAAAAATAGAAAGCATTTTAAATGCGCAAATGCCTCTAAATGAAAAATTAAAATACGCAGATTTTGTTATTGATAACAATAAGGATTTAAAACAGTTGGAAAAACAAACAAAAAAAATAATTGAAAAATTAAATCAAGAATGAAAACAGCAGTTTATCCTGGAGCCTTTGATCCTGTTACAAATGGGCATATCGATATTATTGAAAGAGCATTGAAATTATTTGACAAACTTTTTGTTGTTGTGGGGGATAATCCACAAAAAACTCCAACATTTACAGCAGAAGAAAGGGTTGAAATATTGAAAACTGCTTTGAAAAAGCATAATCACAGAATAAATGTTGAGCATTTTGACGGTTTGCTTTTGAATTATGTGAAAAAGAAAAAATCAAATGTTATAATAAGAGGCTTAAGAGCAATTTCGGACTTTGAGTTTGAGTTCTCCAGGGCGTTACTCAATAGGGAGATGGATAAGAATATTGAAACAATATTTATCATGACAAAAGATGACTATGCATTTTTAAGTTCTAGCATAATAAAAGAGATTGCAATGTTTGGTGGTTCTGTAAAAGGATTTGTTCCAGCAATTGTAGAGAAAAAGTTAAGGGAGAAATTTGGAAGATAAATAATATGTTAAATATAGAATTTTTGTATTATGATAAAAATACTTGCAACAGATGTATTTCTACAAATAAATCAATGATATCAACACTAAAAGAATTGAAAAAAGTAATTAAGTACACTAATGTAAAGATTAATTTAAAAGAAAAGAAACTGCCAGAATCAAAAGTTTATCTTTCACCATCAATATTAATTAATGGGAAAGATATTGAAAAGTTATTTAACAAAAATTCAAAATTAAAATCAAATGCTTGCTCAGATTGTTGTCACTTAACTAATAAGCCTGTGGTAAATTGTAGGACTTTTAATTATAAAGGTAAAATTTATGATTATATACCAAAAGAAATGATAATGGATGCCATAAATAGGGTCTTGAAAATTTGATTATTTTTAATTCACTCATAAAACCTGCTCAAATCTTCTTCATGCACTCTTCTTCTTGGTTGTCCTTCAAGAATTATTTTTTGTTTTATTAGTCTTGCGGTATAACCAGCAATGATATTTCTCATTTTGGAAGAAGTGACATTTGTATATTTCTCAACCAAAGCCTTGTTTTTCTCAAACTCAGAAGTAAATTCTTGGCTATGCACCTTAACAAGCTTTTCTGCAATTCTTTTAACAAGTACTGTCTTTATTCTTCCCATGTGTTGAAAATCATATTTGATTTTTAATATGCTCGGAAATCAAAAATTTCCGACAGTTACTCTAGTTTTGTCTGGTCAAATGGTTTTGCTGGAATTTCCTTTTTAATTGTGCTGGGCAATGGTTTCTTTACAGAAATTGGTATTAGTCCCTGCTTGAATTCAAGTTTTGCTATTTCAATTGTGTTATAACCCAGTTTTTTAAGCTCCTCATCAGTAAACTTGATCAAAATTGGAGCTCCCATAGAAATCTGCAATGCCCTTGCTCCTATAATCCTTGCCTGTTCATATTTTGTGTATTCTTCCATTTTTCACTTAATAAGACTCATCATCGTCGTCGCCATTTCCATCAAATTCATCATCATCAAAAAAATACTTCATTTTGGCTCACCCCCTATTAAACTTATAGCGGCTCATCCTCATCAATAAAGCTCTCTCCACATGAAGGGCATTCTAGTTCACCTTCTTCAAGGATTGTACCACAATTAGGGCATTCTCTTTGCTCTTCTTCCATTTTTCACCTAGAATAAACCTATTGTGGCTATTGATTGGCTCGGCTTGAAATTAAGTAGTAGTATTTAAATGTATCGGAAAATGTTGATATTAATTACTATTCGATAAACTCAACTATAAAAAATAATAAAAAATGAAAATCATATCTATCCAGTAGTAATAGAGTAAAAATTTATAAAGTAGATTACTCTACCTAATAAGAAGTAAAATTATGGAATTTTTAAGAAAATTAGGAATACAGCTTCATATATTAGAAGAACCAACGGAAAAGACTCTTGAGCAACTTGTAGTTTTACCCCCTCCTGCTGAAACCATATTCGAACTTACTGAAAACGATTTAGAAAATTCTGGTGATGCGCTTAGAAGACTTTTTACATATTACGCTACTCTACTTTACATAGACAAGTACAGAAAAAATGATGGAAAATGGATTCCGTACGATGGTAATCCTTTAACTTTTGATGATTTTGATATTAAAGGCATCAGTACACATCAAATTGATTGGGATGCCAGGATGAAATTCGATAGAGATCAGTTAGCAATTAGACTGAGCAGAAAACCAAGAATTGCATTTTTACCTGACAGAGCGAATCCTAAATATCTAAGAGGGGTGTATATATCAGAAGGGATAAGTGAGGAGCATCCATGGGTGCCTAGAATTGAGACAGTTTACATAATTAAAAATTTAAAATAAATTAACTAGCCTTCTTTCTCAAAGAATTAAGCCTGTTTCTTACTTTCTTTAAAGCAGAATCTTTATTTTTTGAGCTTAATACGTCATTAGCAAGTTTCTCATCGCCAATAACATACTTTATCCAATTGCTGAAATCGTTTTTTTCACTATTAACATGATGTTGGAAAATATCATCACTTATATCGGGCAATGTGCTTGCTAATTCCTCAATATTTTTCAATATTGGCCCATTATTGACCCAAAAGCATTGCTCAGGCGCACAATCGCTTAGGAATCTTCTTGCTTCATCTTTTGTTACCATTTTTACATCAATTCTTTAACCAATCTTCTTAATATTGCAATCTGGGTTTCAAGCCTATTTTTTGCTCTTGAAATGTCTTCTGCCAAGCTATGGTCATAAAAAACATCCTTAACCCATGCAGCAAAATCATTTTTGAACTCATTAGCATGATGCCTAAAGATTTCTTCACTCATGGTTTCAAGGGCATCTGCAAGCTCTATTATGTTCTTTAACTTTTTTCCATCAGCTACAACAAAATGCTGCTCAACAGGTGCTTCTCCCAGAACTTTTTTTCTTATAATAACTTCAATACTTGATAATGGCTTTTTAGACTCATGTTTAGAACTTGCTGTTTTGCCTCTTTTTTTAGCCATTCTATCTATCACCTACTAAATTTTTATTATATATCTTGTTATTTTTATAGTTTGCGGTTTTTTGGTAATATTCTTATTTTATTTCATCCATGATTTCTACTTCATTGGACGCTTGCTCCCACTCTTCAAGGAATTTTAGATCTCGCTTACCCATGCTCTTGTAAACTTCTATTAGCTCTGCTTTTAGATTTTTCTTCATTGTTGTTTTTATTTATTCATTCCACAACCTTCACTTCACTCAACTTATTAGCTTTAATCTTAAAATCATTCAAAATATTCATATAAGCAATAAATGCTTCGTATGGGCTGTCGTAAGGGTTGAAATATTTATGCACATCGCCATCATTAAACCACTTTGTGCACATGTAGTAAAAATGGTCGCTTGTCTGCAGCTTTCTCCATTCATCTATCAAAGCATAATTTCTAGATAATCTAATATGAGGCTCTAATAGGTAGACCTCCTTTATCGCTTCTTGCTGCATTCTGTTGCCAAGCCATGCGCTCAAGTCTCTTTCTATATCAGCCCAGCTCACATAATGGGGGAAATCAAGCTCTGCAACAGCATCGTACCTTTTTACAGCTTCGCTTGGCGTGACAAAATCATTGTCATGGTGCTTAAATACCTCATATGGCAAATGCTTCAAAAAATCAAAGATTCCTTTATCTTCCCATTGATGCTCGCCAAATGTTTCATAATCCATAAACAAATTCACAACATTGCCATTGCCATTAATCTTGCTTATCCAATGCGCATATTTCTCAGCAGTTAAGGGAAATTCTTTCCAGCTTTTTTCAGAAAACCTAAATGCAATGTCATCAGAAAGCCTATAATTCTTTAACAATAATTTTATATTTTTCAAACTCTTTGGTCTATAAACAAAATTTGGACTTCTCCATTGCAAAATATGGTCAGCACCTTCTGCTAGTATGCCTTTGTAGCCCATTTTCTCAACAAAATCTGCAATTTCATTATTATAAACAAGCTCGGTGTTTCTGAAAACCTTTGGCTTGAAATTGAATAATTGCCTTATTTTTTTGTTATGTAATTCAACTTGTTCTTTGAACTCTTCTTTTGAGTATAAATACGAAAGAGTATGATAATAAGTTTCGTCTAAAATCTCTACACAACCAGTGTCAACAAGTTCTTTAAAGCTGTCAATAACTTCTGGTGCATATTTTTCCAACTGCTCAAGCACAAGTCCAGTCATGCTATATGCAACCTTAAATCTGCCATCAGTTTTGTTGATTAAATCAAGAATAATTCTATTAGTTGGGAGATAACATTTGCGAGTTACTTTTCTTATTATGGCTTCATTTTTATGCTTGTCAAAATAGCTGTTATGATTACCAATTTCAAAAACAGAGTACTTTCTAAGCCGAGGTGGCTGATGAACCTGGAAATAAAAGCATACGCTTACCATTTTGATTTTTGATTTTAGTCTTATTTTTTATTTCAATCCGTCGCTACGCGACATATTTTACTGCTCGGCAAAATTTTTCTTCCATTAAATTCTGCCTCGCCTATTGATTCAGTAAAACAATCGCAACGGATTACTTTTATCATGCTATTGATATAAAAGTCGCTCTCGGGATTGTTGATTTTTATTTTTTATTGATAGTCTTTATTGATTTTTGAAATTTAACTTATATTTAACCTTTGCTAATTAACTCATTATATACATTAATACATTTTTCAGCTGGAATGTCCCAATTGAACTTCTTTACTTCAAAATAACCACTTTCTTTTAAAGTTTCATGCAATGGCTTATATCTCAAAAGTGCAATTATTTTGTTGCTCATTTCATTGATATCCCAAAAGTCAACTTTTAGGCAATGCTTTATTACCTCAGATACACCACTTTGCTTTGAAACAATTACAGGTGCTTTATTCTTCATAGCTTCAAGAGTAGTAATTCCAAATGGCTCTGAAACACTTGGCATTACATAAACATCAGCCATTTTATATGCTCTATCAACATCATTTTGACTTAAGAAGCCTGCAAATAAAATATTGCTTGAAATTCCAAGCTCAGCAGCTTTCTCAACTATAAAAGGCTCCATGTCGCCAGAGCCTGCTATTATAAATTTGACATTTTTCTCATGCTCTAAAACTTTTTTTGCAGCATAAACAAAATAATCCGGACCTTTTTGCAATGTGACTCTGCCTAAAAACAGCACAACTTTGTCTGTTTTTTTGATCTCAAAGCTTTCATCATAGTAATGCTGTGAAAAGTCAACTGCATTATGCACAACTCTTATTTTTTCAGCAGGCACACCGTAATGAGTTACTATCTTATTTTTTGTAAAGTTACTTACAGCAATAATCTTGTCTGCTTTATGCATACCGTATCTTTCTAAATCATAAACATATTGGTTAACGTGATGTCCGCCAGTTCTATCAAGCTCTGTTGAATGAACATGCAGAACTAATGGCTTATTTTTCTTTCTTTTTGCTCTTACCC
>CAZSIU010000014.1:0-10149 GCA_964607225.1 uncultured Methanosarcinales archaeon
TTGGATGCTCTTTCTTTAATTCTTTTATTTCTTCTTCCTCTATTTTCTTTGCTTCCTCTGCCTTTTCCTCTTTTATCTCTTCAATCTCTTTTTCAAGCTTTTCTTCTGGTTTTTCCTCTGCTTTTATTTCTTTTTCTTCTTTTACAATTGGCTTTTTCTTTTCCTCAACTTTTGGCACTTCTTTTGGTGCATCTACAAGCTCAACAAAAACCTTGCCTTTATCATCTTTGACTGCATTAACTTTAACATGATGGGGGGGATTTTTTGCTCCATGATTCCATATTTTAAGATTTAGGTATTTACCAAGCGCAACAGTATTTGATTTCATATGTCTTGATATAAATTCTCTAACTGCTTTGATTGCTTTATTTGCTTTTTTAAAGGGAGGTACTTTCAAAGTCTCTCTTCTAAGCGGAATAATGTAAACTCTTTCCAAGATTGTTTTTGATATTTCTTCTTTTTTTGGCATTTTATAAAATTAATTCAATATTGAAGTGTGATAGTATAGTTTTCATAACCTAATTTATGTAATTTTCTTTTAATATCAAAATCCATTTTTGGATTGGCAGGTTTTCCATCTACTAGGGTAACACTAGCTGTAATAGCACGCTTCTCTAAGTCCATGTCTCCAAATACTCTAACTTTATATCCATCAATATCAATAATGTGTTCAATGCTTTGTGGTTTTACTAGTGCAGGTATCATTTCACGCCTTTGTCTTTGTCCTTCTCCAGCTTCTTTTTAATTTTGTATGCCTGCCTGGATGTATTCTTCTTGTCTTGCCATAAATCTTTGGCACTGTCCAGAATGGTGCCCATCTAGTTTGTCTTCTCAATCTTGTCAATCTTTTCTTTCTGCTTGGATGCTTGTAACGTGCCATTTTAATTTTTGTTTGATTAAATTTATTTTTAATCTTCAATCCGCCTACGGCGTATTCTTGTGCTCGACGGCAGTGACTTGTGAGCGAGTTCGACATGCTCGCGAGAACGCGAGCTCGCGTTCAACTCAACGAGCTCACTCGCATTCGACACCGTCTCGCCTATACATTCACAACGGTTTACTTTCTTCTTGCTGTGAAGTCAAAAGTCGTTGCTTGTTTGTTGAATTTTTATTTATTGAATTGTTTCATTTGATTTTGTTGTTTTTTATAGACTTTATTGAAATTTTTATATTGTTTAAACTCTTCTAATTTTTATTTCCTTTTTCTTTGGAGATAATTGCTCCAAAATTCTTTTTAACATTAAATCATCAATCTTAGCTTGGATTTGTCCTTTTTGTATTGCTTGGAACAATACAATAAGCATTTGCAATGCTTTTTCTTGATGAGCAGTTTTTAAGTTTCCATATCTTACTAATGCTTCTTTTGTCAAAAATTGCCTTACAACACTTTCCATATATTCAATCTGTTGCTGTATTTGCGCTTGTTCTTCTGCCTGTTGATGCAGCTTTTCTTGCTGCAATCTCATTAATTCTTCAAGCTTCTTTTTTCTAATCTCGTCAAGTGTAGGCATTTGTATTGTAATTATTATTGTTTTTTACCTTCAATCTTTTTAACAGCTTTTTGCTCCTTCACTTCTGTTATTTCTTTTTTATACTCAATTTTTTCCATTGATTTTTGCTCTTGCTTGGTTTCAATGATTTCTTTTTTAACTTCTTCAACCTTAATTTCTTGCTTTGGTTTTAAGCTGCAAATTTGGTTTGCTATTTTATCCAAAAATGACTTGCCTTTTGGAGTTATGACTCTGCCTTTATGCACGCCTTTTTCTGCAAATTTGACAAACCCTGCTTTTTCTAATTGCTGCAAAGATTTTCTTAGAATATTTCCAGAGCCTTTGTAGAAATGCTCTTTTTTTACCCCTCTGTTTTTCTTCCCACCATATTTAGTTCTTAATTTAGAAACTCCAACAGGACCTAGACGATAAACTGTTCTCAGAACAGAAGCTGCTCTTACATACCACCAGTCATTATTCGTAGGAGGCCTTTCTTTGTACATTCCTGTCTTAACAAAAAATGTCCAAGCAGGTGGTTTTATCTCTGGAATCCTTTTTAGTTCTTCAGCTGTCTCTAAGATTAATTGTTGTGGATCAACATCATACATTGTTGGCATTTTATTTGTTAAAATTTCTTGTTAATTTTGTTTATTTTAATTTTTATATTTCAATCCGCTCGGCTTACGCCTCGCAATATCTTGTCTCGCCGCTCGCTCTCTGCCATACGCTCGCGGCTCGGATTATTGCATTATTTTTAATATTTTGTTATTGTTATGTATTCGAGGCAAAAATTCAATGGCAGAGGAATTTTCGCCGAGTGTAAATATTGTGACTTGCTATGCAAGTCACGGATTGAATTTTTATATTAAATGCAAATTATTATCTTCTTCACACCTTGCGGTGTTAGAATGGCTAACTTGTGTTAGCGCATTAGTGAGAAATTCAATTGTATTTAAAAATATTATTAAAATTTCTTCAAAACAAACCTTTATAAATTTCTGTGTATTTATAATATATAACAATTAAAGTATAAACATTTATTTTCCATATAGAAATAAAATGATAGAATATCTTGAAAAACCATATAAGTCAGAACAAATAAGGCACATATTAAACACTATTGTAGATAAATGGTTTTTTAGCAGATTTAAAGAGTTTTCATTACCTCAATTATTTGGTGTTATGGAAATTCATTCAAGAAACAATATTCTTGTTAGCGCTCCTACTGGTGCAACGAAAACTTTGACAGCTTTTTTATCAATACTAAATGAGCTGATTGATTCAAGCGAAAAAGGAATTCTTGAAGACAGGGTTTATTGTGTTTATGTAAGCCCATTACGGGCATTGTCTGAAGACATAAAAGTAAATTTAGTTGAGCCTTTAAAAGAAATGGAAAAAATTGCTGAAAAAAAATTAAGCATTAGAGTTGCTGTCAGAACTGGTGATACTTCAACATCAGAAAGGACAAAGATGCTTAAACATCCGCCGCATATTTTGATAACCACTCCTGAAAGTTTGGCAATTGTATTAACATCAATAAAATTTAGAGACTTATTGAAAAATGTTGAATGGTTTATTATGGATGAGGTTCATGCATTGGCAGAAAATAAGAGAGGTACTTATTTATCATTATCTGTAGAAAGATTGCAAAGAATTTCTCCTTCAATGACAAGAATTGGATTAAGCGCAACAATTGCTCCATTAGAAGAAGTTGCAAAATTTCTTGTTGGCTATGAAAATGGGAATTTAAGAAATTGCAAAATTGTTGATGTACAGTTCATCAAAAATATGGATTTGAAAGTTTTAAGCCCTGTGCCTGATTTAATTGATGAAGAGCATGCAATAATGCACAATTCGATGTATAATTTAATTGACGATTTAATCCAAAGCCATAGAACAACATTGATTTTTACAAATACAAGGTCTGCAACTGAAAGGGTAGTAAATCACTTAAAAGAAAAATTCCCAAGAAAGTATACAGAAAATATTGGTGCTCATCATGGCTCTTTATCAAAAACATTAAGGCACAGGATTGAGAACAGGCTTAGAAAAGGCGAGTTAAAAGTAATTGTATCAAGCACTTCATTAGAGCTTGGAATTGATATCGGCTATATTGACTTAGTTATTTGCTTAGGCTCTCCAAAATCTGTTGCAAGATTTTTGCAGCGTGCAGGACGCTCTGGACATAGATTGCATGATACTGTAAAAGCAAGAATTATTGTTCTTGACAGAGATGATTTAGTGGAATGCGCTGTTTTGCTTAAATCCGCAATTGAAAAAAAGATTGATAAAATCCATATACCAAAAAATTGCTTAGATGTTTTAGCGCAGCAATTGCATGGAATGAGCCTTGAGCAGAAATGGAAAATTAAAGATTTGTTCAATTTGACAAAGCAAAGCTATTGCTACCATGACTTAGAGTGGAAGGATTTTATTGAGGTTGTTGATTATCTTTCTGGAAAATACATCTCATTGGAAGACAGACATATTTATGCAAAAATATGGCATGATGAGGAAACTAAAGAACTTGGAAGAAAAGGAAAAATGAGCAGAGTTATTTACATGACAAACATTGGAACAATTCCAGAAGAATCTTATATTACAGTTAAAGTTGGTGATGAAATTATCGGGCATATTGATGAGGCATTTTTAGAAAGGTTAAGAAAAGGCGATGTTTTTGTTTTAGGCGGTGAAAAATATGAGTTTTTGCATGCAAAAGGAATGGTTGCTTATGCAAATGCATCTGTTTACAGGCCACCAACAATTCCATCTTGGTTTTCTGAGATGCTGCCATTAAGTTTTGATTTAGCTCTGGATATTGGAAGATTCAGAAAATTGATGAATGAGATGTTTTGCGCAAATAAAAGCAAGAAAGAGATTTTAGAATTTATTAACAATTATTTATATGTTGACAAAAATTCTGCTGAATCAATTTACGACTACTTTTGTGAGCAATTTAATTATGCAGAAATACCATCACATTCAAGAATTATAATTGAGCATTATAACGATTATAAAGATAAAAGAAAATATGTTGTATTTCATACACTTTATGGACGAAGAGTAAATGATTGCTTAAGCAGGGCAGTTGCATTTGCAATTGCAAGAACCCAGCATAGAGATGTTGAAATTGGCATTAACGACAATGGCTTTTATGTTGCATCTGACAAAAGCGTAAATGTAATGCAGGCTTTTAACTTAATTAAATCAAAGGATTTAAGAAAGGTTTTGGACATGGCGATTGAGCACACTGAAGTTTTAAAGAGACGATTTAGGCATTGCGCTACAAGAGCTATGATGATTTTGAGAAGCTATATGGGACATCAAAAAAGAGTTGGCAGGCAGCAAGTAAGCTCAATGATTTTGTTGAATGCTGTTAAAAGAATTGATCCAAATTTCTGTATTTTGAAAGAAGCAAGAAGAGAGGTTCTTGAAGATTTGATGGATATTGAAAATGCTTCTAAAGTGATTGAAGGCATTGAGCAGAAAAAGATTTTGATAAAGGATATACATACAAGCTTGCCTTCACCCTTTGCATTTAACTTGATATTGCAGGGCTTTACAGACCTAATGAAAATTGAAGATAGGATTGAATTTATGAGAAGAATGCACAAGCAGATAATGGCGAAGATAGGGGTGGAAAGCAAAAATTAAGTTTGACATATGGCGAGGCATTTGGGAGAGCAGGGGAAAATGCTTGGCATTTTAGCAAAGCGACCCTGTGAACCGCTTAATCGCTGTTAAATGCCTTTTGAGCTACGAAGTCCTCAAAAGTTTCGTCCGAAAAGTTAAATTTAAGTTTCCCAATAAATTCAAGCGTTAGCGAGACTATAGTTTAGGGAATTCTCTCCATTCTAGCGAACAAGGTGAGCCGTCTAGGAAAACAGAAAGGGCAAGAAGATGTAATTATATAATTCAAAACAAATGTTTAAATAGATAATATTTGTAACACTTATTATGTTCAGGATATTTACGACAGAAGAATTTGACAAAGATTTTGAAAAGTTAGACACTTCTATTCAAAGAATGATTGACAATGAAATTAAGCAGTTAGAAACAAATCCTCACGTTGGCAAGCCACTAGGCTATAAATTTTTAAGAGAGAAGAAAGTAAGGAATTACCGCTTTTATTATTTGATTTATGATGAGTATATAGTTGTGTTTGTTGTTGCTATAAGCGGCAAAAAATACCAGCAGAAAGCAATTGACAAAATAAAGCTCCTAATGCCTTATTACAAGGAAGAAATAAGAAAAAAACTTAATCTGTAAACTTGCTTTTCCAAGGCTTTACTCTTCCTGCCTTTATATCTTCTAGACCCTTTATTAACTTCATTAATAAGTCTTCATCCAATTCGGCTTTCTTCTTCAAGGTTTTGTATTCTAATTCTGATATAGTTACTGTTTTCATAATGCCTATTATGGGTGTGCTTGTTTATAAATTTTGCTGTTTATGGGTGTTGGGTAATCTATAGATGGTAAATACGAGAGACCTTTTACCATAAAAGCTCTCTAAACTCAGAATCTTTAGAAAATAGTTTTCCTTCTCCAAGACCATGTATATTTGCTACAAATCCCTCTGGTTTGGCTAAATAACATTCAAAATTTTTACCATCTTTTGTTCTTATTGTTAAAATATGTATTTTCCACATTATACCAAAATTTCCTCTATATTCCTTTCCCACTATCTTAATATTTTTAATAGATTTCCATTTTAAAAAGGTGGGTTTATGAGTTAAGAAAATACTAGAATAATCGAAGTTTTTAGCATTTCCAATCCCAATTCCATCAGATGTTATGTAGGTTAATTTAATTCTTATAAGATTAAAAAACATGAATAGGGGTACTAATGATATAAGGATTATAATGATTTTGTACTTTTCAAAAGCATTTTCCTTGACTACAGCGTATATTAAGATTAAAGATAAAAGGATTTGACCAAATAGTATGATTAACCATCGAAAATTGAAATCTTTCCATACCTTCTCCATAACTTAATATTTATAATTTGCCTATTTAATACTTTTTATTAGCAAATCTTTCCATTATTAAGTCAATTCGTTGTGCTCTTTCTCAAATTAGAGAGAATTCCCGTAAAATTGGAAACTTAAATTTAATCGCTGTTATGCGCACCGAGCCTATGAAGTGGAGCGAGGGAAGTTATGACGGAAAGAAAAGTTTAGGCTTTTTTCTCTATAATAAACAATGATTTATTTTTATTAATTATTATTAATGAAGGTATACCAATTATGGTCCCAATAGGTGGACGAATTATCATTAAAATTGACAGAGTCATTGCTAATTTATAACTACAAGTTGCTTTTCTATAAATAACGTATGGCAAAATAAAGCTTAATAAAATATCTAAAAGTTCTAACAAAACTAAGATTAATAAAATAAGATAGAAAATTATTGCTAAGATTGATGAGTTTCCCAATAGAGGTATGTACAGCAGAAATAATAGAAAATTCTTATTATCTCCTGTAAAAAGCCATATAAGTATTGCAAGTAAAATGAGACCATTAATAAAAAAAAGAATGGACAAATTTCTTAATTGTTTTGGCAACCTTTGATTTGCTACCATACTTGTCTGTCAATTTAGTTCACTTATATAAATCTGTCTATAATAAAAAAGCCGTATAAACTTTTCTTGAGTAATAATTGCATTTAACTTATGCGATTAAGCGAAGTGCCGAGCCCTCCAAAAATTTCTCCTCGATTTTTCCCATATGGCTGAAAAATCAGAGATGAGAAATTTTTGAGAGATGGCGAGGCATTTGGGAGAGCAGGGGAAAATGCTTGGCATTTTAGCGAAGCGACCCTGCGAACCGCTTAATCGCTGTTATATTCTTTGCCAGTTACGTAAGTTCTGGCAAATTTCGTTCCGAAAAGTTTGAGACCCCACCCGAAAAAGTATTTAAATATAGGATTACTATCTAATCGCTATGAGTGATAATCTTACAAAGAAACAAAGAAGTTACTGTATGTCAAGAGTTAAAAGTAAGTGGACTTCACAAGAATTAAAAGTCCATAATTATCTAAAATCTTATAAAATAAAGCATAGAATGCATCCAAAATTAATTGGATCCCCTGACTTATTACTGGTAGATACAAATACAGCAATATTTTTACAAGGTTGTTTTTGGCATGAATGTCCTAAATGTTTTATCCTTCCAAGCACTAATAGAAGGTATTGGCAAATAAAAATTGAGAAAAATGTTAAAAGGGATAAAAAAAATGTCGGGGTACTAAAAAAAGAGGGTTTTAAAATAATAAAAATTTGGGAACATGAACTAAATGAAAAATTTCAGTTAGTTTTGAACAAAATTATTAAAGCATCCAAAATAAATTAGAAAGATTTAAATACATAGGTTAATTAGATGTTAACAATATGAAAGTGGTTGATTTATTTGCGGGATGTGGAGGAATGTCTTTAGGTTTTGCTAAAGAAGGCTTCGAAATTGTTGGTTCTTATGATAATTGGGATAAAGCAATTGAAACCTACAAAAAAAACATGCCTGAACATTATACCGTCAAAATTGACTTAAAAGATTTTCTAAATGAAGCACACCCTGAGATGGTAAGGCTTAAAGAGATTAATCCAGATATAATCATCGGAGGTCCTCCATGTCAAGATTTTAGTTCCGCAGGTAAAAGAAAAGCAAGTGGAAAAAATGGAAATTTAACCCCTCTTTTTGCACAAATAGTTACCATATTAAAACCAAATTGGGTTGTAATGGAAAATGTAAATACAATTAAGTCTATAGGAGAAAGTCAACTTAAAAAAGTTAAAGAATTATTAAAAAATGCAGAATATGGGATTTCTACTATGATTTTAAATGCCGCAGATTTTGGTGTGCCTCAGAACCGCAAGAGGTTTTTTCTAATTGCACATAAAAATGGTGAAGACGATGAGATGATAGAACATATAAATAGGCAAAAAAAACCCATAAAAAGTGTTCGGGAATACTTTATTGAAGAAAATCTTGGTATGGGTGAATTATCACATTATTACCGACATCCTAGAACTTACACACGAAGGGCAATTTTTAGCATTGATGAACCAAGTCCAACAATAAGGGGTGTAAACAGACCCGTTCCAGAAACTTATAAACCCCATAAAAGAGACACTGAGAAAGATGCTGAAAAAATAAGACCCCTTACATCAAAAGAGAGGGCGATTATACAAACATTTCCCGATGATTTTGAATTTGTAGGAGGTAAATCAGAAGTTGAACAACAAATAGGAAATGCGGTTCCACCTATCTTAGCAGCAGCTATTGCGAAAGCGATAAAAAACTTCAATAAAAATATTATTTACGCTTATTCTTCTAGTCCTTGATTTGCTAATGTGAATATTATACTTGCATCTAATCGTCTTTCAGGACTTAATTCTTTGATAGATTTTGCAGGAACTATCGTTTGCAACTGTTCAAAGTTTATTCGTAAATTGTTATATATTTTTTTAAGACCTTTATGGTAATCAACAGGGTATAAAGTTATTTTAAGATGATCCTTACTGCCTTCCCCCACTTCTTTATAGGTTAATGAGCCCTTTGTTTTGAATTCTTTTATCCAGCCTAAAATCAAATTCAAAATCCTTCCAATTCTAGTTTTTACCTCGCTTTTTTTGTTTGTCTTTTCTAATGAAGAACTTAAAAGAATTTTTAAATACGCTAAATCACTAATCATCGTGACATCAAATGTATTCTTTCTATCAATTTCAGAACTATGTCCTTTTGTTTTCCATAATGCATGAAGCATAAATGGTAATTGGTCACCGCTTCTTTCTTCAATAAGACGATTTAATTCATCTACTGTAGGGTTATTAGAAAAAAAATCGCCATACCTATAACAAAGCCTTTCTGCAAAATTGAATTGAGTGTTTTGTCTTACAATCATTTCAGTTACTTTTCTTTCAGCATGTGTTGGTACAACAGTAAGTTTTACTTCGAACTCCAACACAAAACTATTATCTAATTCTGCACCCATATCAATACCTGGTGCGTTTTTACTTTTATCATAAGTTGGATTTCTGCATTCACTTTTCCATCTAATTTCCTTTAGATTATTTTTATCTACTCCTAATAAATTGCTAAAAGGTCGTTCCTCAATCTGTAAAGAATTATCTTTAATAAAAATATAAGGAATATTAAGTGAATGGTCCTCAAGGTAGATAGCTGCAGATACTGGAGCATATGTTGTAAATATATTTTTAGTTAAAACAGTTTTTACATTTGTCTTTTTTATTCCATACAATTCTTCATTTGCCATTTTCTAATAGCTTTAATAATTTTGTACCCAGATCAGTTAGTGAATAGGAACTTGTTCTAGAACTACTTTTAACAAAATCTACCAATTTCTTCTCTTTTAAATGCTTTAAGATTCTGCTTATAGATGCCCTATTAATGTTCAGTTGAATCGCAAGTTCACTAGGTAAGTAACTTCTTTGTTTCAATAACAATAAAATTTTTTTCCTATATGGGCCATCTTTCACCCAAGTAACAGTTTTTATCATGATAATCATATGTTAATAATACGTATATATAAGAATAATTAACATTTAGTTAACTAATTAAATCTAAAAGGGTGGGGTCTCAAATTGAATATAACGTATGCCATTAAGAGAAGTTTTCCGTAGGAAAATTTCCCCGAGCAACTA
>CAZSIU010000015.1:0-9142 GCA_964607225.1 uncultured Methanosarcinales archaeon
CTTCAATTGTCAAGTCTTTTAGCTTTAATTCTTGAGGCAAATATGGTGGATTAAATATAATTGTATCAAAAACCAAAGGTTTTTGGGACTTCCGAAAATGCTTTGCATTTTCGATAGTGTCAAATTCTCCTTTTATATTTTTGAATAAATCAGATTGAATAAATTTTATTTTCTTATTTTTAATGCATTTTTTGCAATATTCAATCACTCCTTTTTGTATATCAGTTGCTAAAACTGAGCTTACATTTTTGTTTTCAGCAGCAGCAATTGCTTGAATTCCAGAGCCTGTTCCAACATCAAGCACTTTGCCTTTAGAATACTGCCTGACATATTTTTCAAGCATAGTGCTGTCTTCTCTTGGCTCATAGACTGATTTGCAGCTTACCATGTGAATGCGAGTGAGCGAGGCGAACTCGCTCACAACTCAGTGGACTCGTCGGGACTTGCAAAGCGGAAGCTTTGCTCACTTGCCGCTATTTGAACCCGAAGTCTCTGCCTTTTTCATAAGTTAGCTAGAATGCTTATAGCATTCAGCTCGATGCGAAGGCAGCGTCATAGCCATTAGACCACGAGCCCGAGAACAAGTATTTTGATTCACTAAAAAATCTTTGGATTTTGGTGACAGAAAATCTTAGATTTTCTAGGTATTTTTACTCTATTGATTATTTAGGTCATTTAATTTCTTTATCAAAGTTTTTGGCTCTTTCTCATAAACAATCTTGTCTTTTTCTCCTACTCTGCTGCAAATCTCTGCTATTTCTTTAACTAAATTTGTTATCCCTCCACTTCCTTCAAGAATTCCAATTGGCTTTTTTTGATGGAAAGCAATTGTAAACTCGTTTAATGTTCCAATCTGTCCTGATATTATGATTTCAGCATCTGATTCAATAACAAGAGGAAGATTTCTGCCTGGGATACCTAAGCCTGTGTAATTGATTTCTGTAAAATTATTTGTAGGAAAATTGTATATATTTATATGCTCTTCTTTATTCTTTGCAGGAGAAATTGCTATTACTTTGCCTTTGTTTTCAAAAGCTCCTTTTGCAGCTTCATAAGGATAGCCCCAACAGCCACCAAATCTTAGAATATGATTATTTACAGCAATTTCTTTTCCAATTTCATAAGCTTTTTTTAATATAGCTTTATCAAAAGGAGGCAAAGAAGCTCCACATATTGCTATTTTCATTGTTTATCTACTTCTCTTATAAGTTCCCATCAATTGTGCTTGTGCAATAATATGTCCTTGCATTGCTCTTTCCAAATCTTTTTTTGTTGCGCCTTCTGGAAGATTTAATGTTGCATCAAGTGCATATAGTTTGAAGAAATATCTATGCGTTCCAGAAGGTGGACAAGGACCACCATAACCAGTTCTTCCCCAGCTGTTTTTTCCGGCTGTGCCTTTTGGTTCAGTGCCTTTTGGTATTTCCTCTGTTGACACAGGCATATTAAAAACAACCCAATGGTCCCATGTCCCAACAGGTGCATCTGGATCGTCCATAACTAAAGCTAGGCTTTTTGCATTTGCAGGAACATCGCTTATTACTAATTGAGGCGATAAATCAGCACCATCACAAGTGTATTCAGAAGGTATTGCTCCATTATGTGTAAATGCAGGACTTGTTAATTTCATATCAATCACCACAATTGTTTCAATTTGTTTTTGTTGTTCGCAACTAACAATGAAAATTAATATTAAAAGTAAAAAATATTTTGATTTCATTAATTGATTAATGTTTTTAATATTTATAAACTTTCTGTCAACTCTTCAGCAGCTTTTCTCATATTTTTTGCTTCATAAATTGCTCTGCCAATTATTGCGTGCCATGAATCTAATTTCTTTGCCAAATCACTTATATTGCCACCTTGTGTTATCAAACCAGGACTATAAAAGACTGGATTTGTTACTTTATTTTTTATTATTTTTACATATTCTAAAACTCTTTTTGGTTTATTTCCTGGAATTACAAAATCTACTACGCCCATTGAAGCTGCAATTTCATACATTCTTTTTGGTGCATTATCGTCAATGAAGCCACCTGCTTCCTTTAAGTAAGCTTGATGAGTCATCTCGCCACCAACAATAACATTCATTTTTGCTTGCTGTGCAGCTTTAATCCAGGCAACTTCTGTTTCAGGACCTGCTTGTGGGAGTAAAATAATTGCATCAACAAGCTTGCAAGCTTTCATAAATTTCTCTCCCATTTCTGGAATGTCTGTTCCTGCTTTCTGATGGTCATAAATTATTGGCAATTTTGTATGTTTTCTTATTGTTTTAACAACCTTTTCCATGCCAAATGGAATTACAAGCTCAAAACCAATTTTATAAGCGCCAACACCCTTGACAGAACAAGTTGCCTTGACTAGTTTGCCCAATTTCTTTAAACTATCAACATCACAGCTAGGTATTATCGATTTTTTCAGTTTTATTATTGGCATTTTAAAATAATTTTAGTTTAACTTTTAAATATTTCAATCCGCGACTTAGTCGCATTTATTTGTGCTCGGCATTTTTTGTTTGCCACTAAAAAATGCCTCGCCTATATATTCAATAAACATTAAAAGCGGTTTACTTTCTTCACTTTTGGATTCCAAAAGTCGCTCTCATTTTTTTTGAAATTTTTATTATTGATTTATTTTTTATTGAATATAAATTTTTTAATCAAACAGCAACCCATCCTTCTGGATGTTTTTTCCAATCCATTATATGAGTTAATTGCTCTCTTGCAATGTATTTCTGCTTTAATGCGATTTTTACCAAACTTGTAAAGTTTGTTAGTGTAAGTAATTTAACATTTGTTGTTTCAAAATTGATTTTTGCCTTTTCAAGTTCGTATGTAAAGATAGCAATGCAATATTCAACAATACCGGCTTTTTCACGCACTGCATTGATTGTGTTCAAAGAACTGCTACCTGTACTTATTAAGTCTTCAACAACAATATAAGCCTTGTTTTCTTCTATTTTTCCTTCTACAAGATTTTCTTTGCCATGCTCCTTTGTTTCACTCCTTACATAAATCATCGGCTTTTTCATTTTATGGCTTAGCCAAGCAGCCCATGGAATGCCTGCAGTTGCTGTTGCAGCAAAACCATCAAACTTTATTTTGTTTTTCTTGATTAATTTAATTAAAGAATTAACAATAAATTCTCTTTCCTTAGGATAACTCATTAAAAGCCTATTATCTGTATAAATAGGGCTTAAAATTCCAGAAGCCCATCTGAAAGGTGGCTTTGTCCTTAACATTACAGCATTAACCTTAAGCAATATCTCTGCAATCCTATCTGCCATATTGAACCTCTTTGGCTTTTATGTCAAAAATTTCTCCATTGTCGTAAATAATATCACCGTTTACTATTGTTGTTATTGGCCAACCTTTTAATATTTTGTCTTCATATGGCGACCATTTGCATTTTGTCAGCAAGTCTTCATTTCTAACAGCTTGTCTTTTGTCTAAATCTACTATAACTAAATCTGCATCATAGCCTTCTTTAAGAAAACCTTTGTTTTTTATTTTGAAAATTTTTGCAGGATTTTCGCAGCAGAGCTTAATTATTATAGGTAAACTTATTTTATTGCTGTTAAATGCGTCAAGCAATAACGGCAGCATTGTTTCTATGTCAGGCACTCCAAATGGATAATTTGCTTGTTCCTTCTCTTCCCTTAAATGCGGCGCATGGTCAGATGCAATAGTGTCAACAGTTCCATTTTTAATTCCATGCCACAATGCCTTTTGGTCCTGCTCTGTCTTTAAGCGTGGTTTCATTTCAGCAAATGCGCCAAGGATTTGTATATCATTTTGGTTCATAAACAAATGATGAGGTGTAACCTCAACAGTAATTTGATTTTGAATTTTATTTTGTTTTGCATAATCCAATTCCTTTTGAGAACTTACATGAGCAAAATGAACTTTATTTTTTATTTTATTTTTTATTAAGATTTCAATCGCATTTTTAATATGCTCGTCTTCAGCATGAATAATTGTTAATTTTGATGCTTTCAATATTTCAGCAATAACTTCAAAATCACTAACTTTTAAATCTCCAGTTGTATAGTCCATGTATAATTTTACAGCAGCAATGTTTTTTGCTTTTTTTATATCTTCAAGATTGTTTTCTGTTGCCCCGAAATTAAATCCATAATTGACAATGCTTTTTGCTGCAAGCTTTCTCTTTTCTTCCAATGCAGCAATTGTTGTAGTTGGAGGCAATGTATTTGGCATGTCGAGAATTGTTGTAATACCACCTTTTGCAGCAGCCATGCTTCCAGTTAGAAAATCTTCTTTATGTGTTAAACCCGGCTCGCGAAAATGAACGTGACAATCAATCAAGCCAGGCAATACGAAATTATTTCTTGCATCAATAACTTTTTCTGCTTTTGGCTCTTTGTTTGTTATTTTTGAAATTTTGTCTTTTTTAATCAAAATATTTTTATTGTATACTTTGTCTTTTATAAGTATCCTACAATTTTTTATTAATAATGACATTTTTATTGATGTAATAAATGGTACTCCTTTATTGTGACTTTTCTTCCGCTCTTTAACCTTGCAAAATTTCCGAATTCTGGCATTTTTGCCAATTGTTTTGAATTAAACACAGGGCCGTCAATGCAGCATATCTTGTCATTTATCATGCATTTTCCGCAAATCCCAAAAGCACATGCCATATATCTCTCAAGCGATGCCTCGCATTCTATTTGATGTCTTTGGCAGATTTCAAAAACTTTCTTCATCATTATCTCAGGTCCGCATGTGTAGACAATTTTAATTTTTTTATTTTGTGATAAAACTTCTTTCAAAACATCAGTTGTAAAACCTTTTTTTCCATAACTACCATCATCAGTTGTTACAATCATATTTTCATTTTTGTATCTTTTTAGATAAATCAAATGTTCTTTGCTTCTTGCACCATAAATTATTAATGGTTTTTTTAGTACATCAATTAATGTAGAAACAGATGATAAACCGACACCGCCAGCAACAACACATGCATTATTTTTTATGGAAAAATTATTACCATAAGGACCCCTTATGCCAAGTCTATTATCTTTTTTGAATTTATCCAAAGCATTAGTCCATTTGCCAATTGCCTGCGATGTAAATGCAAACTCTTTTTTGTTCCAGTGAGAAACAGCCATTGGCTTTTCATCAATGCCAGGAATCCATACCATCATGAATTGTCCAGGTTTAAGCTCTATAGAATGTTTAAAGAAAAAAGATTTTTGTCTTTTGCCTTCTTGGATAACATTGCTAATCGGCATCATTTGTGGGATGTCTGTTTTGCAAGTTTCTTTATGATGTGACATTTTATTTTTGATTTTTAATTTTTGATTTATTTTTCATTGAAATTTTGTTAATGTTTTTATTAATGCAAAATTAATTTTATTTTTGATTTTTTATTTTCTGACATAACGCATTATTTTTTCTTTTCAAAAATAATAATACTCAAAAAATTTTACTTATGCGCGATTCCTCTAATTTCATTCAATTTCTTTATTTTATTTTTCTTCATCCAAGCAACCATTTCGTCACATACTTTCTTAAAAATTTCAATGCCCCTGTAATAAATTCCAGTGCCAATTCCAACAGCTGTTGCACCTGCCATTATCATCTCTATTGCATCTTTGCCATAAGTAACTCCGCCTGTTCCGATTATCGGAATTTTCACTGTTTCATAGATTTCATAAACGCATCTTACAGCAATAGGCTTTAATGCAGGCCCTGACAATCCACCTATTTTATTGTCAAGAATTGATTTTCTTGCATCAATATCAATAACCATAGCTGATGCAGTATTAATTGCAGTGATTGCATCAGCTCCTGCTCTTTCAGCAGCATGAGCAATTTCCTTTATGTCATAAACATTTGGGCTTAGCTTTATGCTTACTGGAATTTTGCCAGCATTTTTCTTGACAACTTTTGTTACTTTTGCAGTCAATTCAGGATCAGCATAGTATGGTTTGCCATAATCCATATGTGGGCATGAAATATCAACCTCAATAATTGCAGGCTTCAAAGAAGCCATTTTCTTTGCCACTTCACCAAATTGCTCAATTTTGTAACCATAAATGCTTCCAATTACAGGAACACTTAAGTTATCAAGCCTTCCAAAGTCTTTAAGCGCAGAATCAATTCCTTGTCCTGGCAATCCAACTGCATTAAGAAAAACATCATTGTAAGAAAACATTGTTGGATTAGCATTTCCTTGCCTCTCCTCGTGGCAAAGTGACTTTAAAGTTACAGCACCAGCTCCAGCTTTTCCAATCCTGTCAACGCTTTCTTTTGTCACGCCAAGAATTCCTGAAGCAAGAATGGTAGGGTTTTTTAGCTTTATATTACAGAGTTTTGTTTGGAGCATTTTTTGATTTAATTTTGTATTATAAGTAACCTCAATCCGCTTCGCAAAATTTGTGCTCGCTGGCACCCTCCCCAGCTCGCCTATACATTGTTTGTGCCATCGAATGTCGGTAAATCCAAAGGATTTCCGATCACGATCGAAAATCTTTGATTTTCGACGGATGGTACATTTTTGATGAAACTTTTTTCTAAAAAGTTTCTCGGTGAGTTGCTTGCGAGGTGAATGAGAGAGTGAGAGACGAGCTCTCACAACTACCTGCTCGCATGCTCGCGTTCAACTCAACGGACGAAACCGTTGTTTTATATTATCTCAATATCTTCTTTGCCCATGTTTCTTTCGCAATAATGGCATCTAATTTTTAAAGGGTCTTTTTTTACAACATAAAACTTTGTTGAAACTTGCTCGTTATTAGTAATACAAACTGGATTAGAGCACTTAACAACATTATCAATAACATCAGGAGTTTTTACCTTTATTTTTTCTTTGACATTATAATTTTTTATTAGATTAACAGTAGCATCAGGTGCAACAATTGCTATTTTATTAACTTCATTTTGGGTTAAGCTTTTTCCACCAACCTTAACAATTCCTTTTTTTCCAATTTTTTTGCTTTGCAAGTTTGTTGCTATTGACACAACTCCATTATGGTTTTCTAGGTCAAGAATTTCTGCAACTTTAAAGGTCGCATCTGTTGGTATGTGGTCTATAACAGTTCCATCTTCTATTGCACTTATTTTTAGTTCTCTTTTTATTTCTTCTTTTGCAATTGGCTTTATTTTTTTAGCTCTTATCTTTTCTTTAGTTCTTCTTGATTTTCGTATTGCATTCTTTTTTTTCTTTTTAGTCATTTTATTTTACTCTTCCCAAGACTAAAGCTAGCAAAGTTTTTCTTGTAGGAATGCCATTTGCTGCTTGCTCAAAGTATGCAGCGTGCTCTGTATTATCTACATTTTTATCGATTTCGTCAACTCGTGGCAGTGGATGCATTATTTTCAAATCTTTTTTTACATGCTGCAAAAATTCTGTGTCAATTTTATAGATGCCCTTAAACTTTTCATACTCTAAAGGGTCTGGAAACCTTTCTTTTTGTATTCTCGTAACATAAAGAATATCAAGCTCTTTGCTGAATCTTGTCAAATCAGCTGTTTTAAAGTATTTCACTTTTTTTTGGAAAAGTTCATCGGTATAGGCCTCGGGAATCTGTAAATCATCTGGTGCTATGAAATAGAAAGTTGCATTAAAGTTGGATAAAGCAAGTACTAAGCTATGCACTGTTCTTCCATATTTCAAGTCACCAACAAAACCAATATGCAATCCTTCTAGTTTGCCTTTTGTTTTTTGTATTGTGTACAAGTCAAGAATTGTTTGTGTTGGATGCTGGTTGCTTCCATCACCACCATTTATTACAGGTACAGAAGCTGCTTCTGCAGCAAGCCTTGCAGAGCCTTCTAAAGGATGTCTTATAACTATTACATCAGCATATTGTTCTGTCATCTTTATAGTATCCCATAGAGACTCACCTTTTTGTATAGAGGTTACATTTGCAGTTGAAAAGCCAATTACTGTGCCTCCAAGCTGCTCCATTGCTGAAATAAAGCTAAGCCTTGTCCTTGTCGATGGTTCAAAGAACAGTGTAGCAAGAATTTTTCCTTTCAGCAGATTGCTTTTTGGCTTTTGCTCAACCTGCTTGACAACTTTAAGAATGTGCAAAAGCTCTTCCTTTGAGAAATCGTTTATTGAGATTATATCTCGGTTTTTAAAGTCCATATCAAAAAAAATAAGTCAAAATTTATAGTATATAAATATTGTTATTTCAATATGGCAAAAACCACACTATTCTGTCATTTTTTGATACCTTTAAAAAGGTAATCACGTGGTTTTTGAGCATGCTCCGAAATCTTTGATTTCGGACATACAAAAATGGTCAAAAAATGGCTTTTTTGAGAAAAAGTGTATCCTATAGGTAACGAAAAGTAACAATATTTTGTATTTAAAGGTTGTGGTTCTAAGCCTGTTCAGCAGCACATCTCTCACATAATAAAGAGCCTTTTACTTTTTTAACATCCTCAACATAAGCGCCACATCCTTGGCAAATTGCTTCTCTTTGTATTATTCTATCTATTGGCTTCCTTGTCTCTTCTCTTAACTCAAATTTCTCAACAAGAAGCTCAAATAAGCTTGGTTCAATTTTCAGAACGTCTTTTAAAGTCAACAAGCCAACCATTTTGTCATTTTCAACAACAGGCAAATGCCTTATGTTGTAATCTCGCATTTTTATCAAAGCGTCATAGATGTCATCATTTGAGTTTACAGTTATCAATTTTGTTTCCATAAAATCTTTAACTTTCTTTGTCAATGGATTTATTCCTTTTGCAAGAACCTTTCTTACAATGTCTTGCTCTGTAATAAGTCCTTTTGATTGATGATTTTCTTTAATAACTAAAGCTCCTACATGGTTTTGTGCCATGACTTTTGCGCATTCTTCCAAAGATGTTTCTGATGTGATAGAAATTGGTTTAGTAGTCATACAATTATAAACTTTGTAGCCAGTTTTCATTCTATTATCGAAAGAAGAATTGTTTTTGATGTTTATATATGTTTCGGAAGCGATATTTTTTGGTAATATATTTTAGAAATTTTATTTTAATAACTCATCAAAATCTCAACGTCTTTTCCAAAGATTCTTTTCAAATCCTCAAAAATTGGCTCTTTTATTGATGTTCTTTGTGGAATTTCAATTTTTGCAAGTGCTTTTTCTAAATCTTCTAAGGAACTTTTTTCTATAGTGTCT
>CAZSIU010000016.1:0-9132 GCA_964607225.1 uncultured Methanosarcinales archaeon
TCCCAGAAATTTAGTTTTGCTTACTATGTCCGAGTAGACTTGAAACTCATCTGTATTTGTATCTTTTACGAGAAGAACTGGTTCATCCAGTACCTTAACTATATCTGACTGCAAGTCACTTATTGAAATTGTTTTTTCTTCTTTTACCTCTGCTTCAGCTTCTACTTGTTTTTCGTCATTATCGCAAACTTTATTATCATTCTTATCAAGACAGCAATTGTTTCCTACTTTTATATAAGGGGGGTTACAGCTTACCTCTTCAGTTTTAGTTTCTTTAACTTCATCAGTATCGCAAATATTATTATTATTTGAATCTAAACAGCAAGAATTTCCAACTAAGATATAGGGTTTATTACAGATAGTCTTTTGCTGGCAAGCACTTAAAACTAATACTAAAATTATAAAACCAAATAAAACATATCTAATTTTCATATCCAACCCCCTTTTAAGCAGTCTATTAGGAGTATTTAAATAGATTTCGCTTTTTGTTGCGTTACGCTGATTATCACGCTTTCTTTTATTCTTTTTGTTACGCTGTGGATTTATGAATGATGAAATAAGGATATTCTTAGCAAGAAGCAAACTTAGAAGTAGGATTTTACAAGAATTAGAGCTAAAACCTCAGATAGCTTCTTTTTTGGCAAAGAAGATTTCGAAACACAGAGAGGTAATATCTCGAATTTTCTTAGACTTACAGAAGGAAAAATTAGCCGTATGCACAAATCCAAAAGCTCCAAGTTTCAGATTTTATAAAATAACAGAGAAAGGCAAAAAGGCATTAAAAGAACTAAGAGAGACATAATTTTAAATTTCTAAAAATGACAAAATTTTTTCGGATACGGCAAGGCGACTTTTTTGAAAAAAAAAATTCAACCCCCACTCCTCTTTATTAAATACATAATAGAATAAACAAAGCTGAGCACAAGCTAATGCAAAACCCGCTCTGTTGCTTAACTTTGTTGTTTAACTTTCACTTTGCTGAATTTCCTGCATAGCTGCCAGAAGTAAAGCCTTCTGGCTTGTTGTTATTATTTAACTCACTACATCAGAAACAGTTGGAAATTGGAATAGATACTCGTATCGTTATGACAATTTCCAACGCCTTCAAGGAAGGCATAGGCTTGTTTTTTGTTTCAGACTGAAAGGCTGGGGGCTTGTTAAAAGTCGGAGTTTCTGCCTTGCAGATACCGATTTTAAGCGACTTTGGAGCGGACAAGCCCCTCAAAAAACAAGCCTCAATAGAAAGAGGCTTGAGAACGGGGAAAGACGTCAAAGATTGAGGCGGTTGTGATTGATTGATTTTGACTTTTTCCTCGAAGTTCCCATATGGCTGGAATTCAGAGATGAAAAAGTCAAATCAATGTATCATGTCCGCCTTTGCTTTGACTGAATTTCAACCGCAACCAGCGCAAATCGATTTAAGTGCAGATTGTTTTGAACGTGTGAAGAATGAACTCGTGAGAAATTCGGAAAGCCTCTTTGTTGGGTGGGTGGGATTAAATAAAAAAAGAATAAAAAAGAGAGATTAAAAATCTCTCTCCAAATCGGCTATGATTTGGTAAAGTTGTTTGACTTCTTTCTTGAAGCAATCAACCCCATTGGCATTAGCCATGTTATAGTCTTGCCTGTTATAGACAAGCTTGACGCAGAGCCCAAACCTTATAGGATCTACTTCATCCCTTTGGGATTGAGTAGTTTGGGCTTCGTCATGCTCTTCTTCTTGAAGAGCTCGGTTTTTGGCTTTAGCCAAGCCAGCATCTATGATTTTACTGGCTTCTCTTTTGGTGAGGTTTTCAATATCAACCTCAACATTTACGAAACCTCTTTTCTGAAGGTTTTGTAAAAACTTTTGCTGCTTCTCACTTGAAGCTACTTCATATTTTTGTTGTTGCATTTGCAACACCTCCGAAATTTTTTAAATTTTGTGAGGAATTATTTCATCCTCAATCTTTGCGGAGGGCATCCACGCCCAAAGTGGACATTAAGCTCGGCTTACAAAATGCGGGAAACCGATTTTCAGAATGGAAATTGGCGCTGGATACAGCGGGTTCGCAAGGAAAACCAAAGAGGTTTTCTTTACTATGTTGGGTATTATCCCGACTCAACCATGAGTAGCAAAACCGAGCCGATTGCCCGAAGTCCGAATTGGACAGCCTTTCGGATTATGGTAATCTTTTCAATCTTAGAATAATCCGATAAGGGAAAGATTTAAGTTGAATAAAGGGGGTGTGCCCTTAAGGGTGAATATTTGTTCTCTTAAATCTTTCGGCAATCGGCGTCAATCAAATGTAAGAATAGTCTCAAAATTAACAATCACAATCTATATACTATAGAAGAGTGGTAAAAATAGGCTTTATTAAAACAACTTTGATACTTTGTTCATATTGCTCTTTTGTGGCTTTGCCACTACCTTTTATTCTAAGACTCTTAAGATTCCTGCTGGATTTTCATAAAAGCGGCCTTCTCTAAGTAGCCTTTGCATAGTTTCTTCTCCATATTTACTGCTAAATTCTTGCATATCATAGCCTTCGGAGTCCTTTTCTTTAACAAAAGTAACTAAGTCATCATCAGAAAATACAATTTCGCTACTTAAATGGATTTTTGCCTTGACATCGTTGACATCCCTGACATAATTTTCTGTGTCAATGTTGTCAGGGTTGTTTTCAATTATTATTTCTTCATTTGTGTCAACCCTGTCAAGGTTGTCAGGGCTTTTTTCCAATTTAAGTTTGGAAGAATCTACTTTGATTCCTTTCCAGCATTGTACCCTTAATTTTTTGTCATCCACTTCTAATAATGGTCTATAATCTTCAACCCTGACCTTTTTTGCCAATTCCTTATGAAAAGTGTTTTCTGCATCAGTTGGATAATTTCTATATCTACAATAATCAGCGTACCCAGTATAAAGTTGCCTTTTCTCTGCATAATCTTCAGGAGCTACTAAAACACAATCCATGATAAATGCAGCAACTGAATCGGATTGTCTTATGTACTCTTCTCTAACTTCTGATATTGATTTGGTATTGCTAAAATCGCCATGCTCTAATAGCCTTCTTAAGCCTTCAATAGCAAAATTAAGGAATCCAGACAGTTCTTCAGCCGTTGTCAATTTTTTAGTCAGTTGCTTATCATCCGCTTTGCCTATGAATTGGTTTGGAAAAGTTATAATAACCCATCTCCTAAAGAAAGCGTCTGAATCATCTGGGCTTCTTGGAATTTGGTTGCAGCTAAATATTTGTTTTGCATAATTGAGGAAAGAAAATCGATTCTTGAACTTTTGTTCTGCTGGGATTAAATCCTCTCCAGTCAACATCTTAAAGAATGAAGTTTCTTTTAACGCTCTTGTCGGCAGATCCGCAGATAAATTCGCCAATTTGCCAAACAATGAAGATGCGGCAAATCTGTTTATTTCCAACTGTTGGAGTGGCTCAGAAGCACAATTATTGTGCCCTAAGAAGGCTTTCAAAAGCTTAATATATGTGCTTTTTCCGTTAGCCCCAGTCCCTACAAGCATGAAAGCTTTATGTATTGGATATTCCTTATACAAGCAGTAACCAGCTATTTCCTGTAAAACTGGGATTAAATCACTTGGCACAACTTCTCTTAAAAATTTCCTGATTTTAGGGCAATCTGCATTTTTGTCATAGCTTACTGGAAGTTTATTGAAAAAGAAAACATCTGCACTATGTGACTCTATTTCTAATGTATCCAAATTTAGTATTCCATTCTGCAAACATATTTTATTTTTTGGCTCTATAACATTTTCTCTTTTTGTGTAAGTAGTTCTTTTAATATGTCCAAGCAGTTCGTTTATGATGTTTGTATTGCTTAAATCTCCAAGCAATTTTTGCGCTTCGCTGCTTATTCTTTTATCCCCTCCACCAGCATATACCCCATCCTTGTATATAAAAATCTCATCTGTATCGCTGAAAGTTATAATCCTGTGCTTATCAAGAAAAAAAATGGCTAAAATATAGATGCCCTGCTGTTTGTTGCCTCTAATTTTTTCCTTTATTTCTTCTATCTCGGATTTTGAAGATAATTTCTCAAGCTCTTCCAAAATTGGCTTCAAGCTGTTAGTGCCATCAACTTTTCTAAACAGTCTTTTTATTTGTCCTGTTTTCCAGTGGGGGAAATATTCAAGGGGTATTCCATGCTCATCGCTTTTCATTGCTGGGTCACAGTCATATTTAGAAATAATGTATTCTCTTATTTTCTCCCTTTCTGTTCTCGATAATTGAGCAAGCTCATCAAAGACTAAAACAACATGTTGCGCTCTGCCTTCATCAGTAGAGAATGCCTCAAATGCAAAGCCATCTTCTTCAAGTTTCTTTAATAGTTGTTCAAATGGAAATGTCTTGTTGTCATGGTCCAAAATAATTTCGTTGTTAAGATAGACTCTTGAATTTACTTTGTCAATGAAGTCGGGATCATTTTGTGCTTCTAAGTATTGTTTCCATTCTGAACATTTTGTATTTCCTTCCTCATCTATCCATTGATAAAAGACTCTAAAATCCTTAGATTGTTTTCCTCTCTCATAAAAAAGATAATCAAGATATGCTTTCTTTATCATTTTGATACCTCAATTCTGACAACCCTTGATTTTGGAATAATCAACTTATTGTCTATCTCAATTTCATAATCAGAATTAGAAGTGCATACTCCATCTTTTCTGCTGACTCTGCCTAAATCATCATAGAAAATAGTTACTTTCTTTCCTTCCAAATTCCTTCCTTCCATTTTAGTTTGTTATTTTATTGGCGTGATAAGTGTCGTAGCTCAGCAGCCCAAGCAGCATTTAATTCAGATTTAATTTTTTCAGCCAGTTCCCTGGCATCCAATCCTGCTCCGTTGATGTTAATTGTAAAACTCGGACTGATTGTAGTTTGTTGAGACTCACCTTCTGGGACGACAAATTCATTTTTATGTAGTTTGTAGAGCCCAGTATTTGGGATAAATCCGCCTTCTTTGAAGCTCGGAAAAAAGTTTTTCCATCCGATGATTCTTGCAATACTTTCTTTAGGGATTATTGCTTCCCCCTTGTGGAGTTTATAGGCTGCGGTGTGTTCCACAAACCCGCCTTTTTTAAATGATGGAAAAAAATTACTTGGGTTGATTCTGTTGAAGTTTAATCCCTTTGATATTTTCGATAACCCATTAAGTTGATTTGGAAAAATATTTCCCAAATTCAATTTTAATTTTTCAGTCATGTCTAAGTTACTTGCGATAATAATCCCTGCTAAGTTTCTCCACTTGTCAGCAAAGCTTTTGAAATTTGCATGGATGTTATTAAACGCATAAAGTAATGGATTAGCGTCTGCTCCGAATTTCAACATTACGGCGTCTATTTCATCCATTGGCATTGGTTTCACCTTTGGGTTGTATTCCTATAGACTGTAGGATTTTCCTTTGCGATTCTTCCAAATCATTCCAATTATTCAGAAGGAATGATTCAAGTTCTTCAGTTGATTCAGTTTTTGACATTTTCTCTTTTCAGAATTTCTTTTATTCCAAGCCTAACCAATCCTGATAGTTTCATCTCTTTTTCCTGAAGAAATCTTGTAACTTCCTCGTATTGCTTTTCTGGAATTCTAATTGTTGTGATTTTCATATATTGTTATATATTGAACGAAATCTTTATAATGTTCGGTTGTTTTTTACACACTACAATGGTTTTTTTGAAGAATGAAAGAAAATATTATTCCATCTGTAAAAGTAAGAGAATTAAGAGAAATGGTAAAAGTCCTTCAAGGCCAATAGTACTCCAAAAACTTGGTAGGTATAGGTATTGGAAAGCTGAGGATATAGTCGAAGACTTCATGAGGGAATATCCAAACGAGATAAAAAATAAAGAACAATACTTAAAATTATTTAATGACATTGAGGCTATTCCATGGTATACGGAGAATCCAAACTTTTATGGCAGCAAGGATGAAAAACTGCATAATGAAATAACAAAAGACAAGATTTTTACACGATTCTTATTTAATACTATGAAGGAAAGCCAATATAGAGCTATGTACAATCAAGATAAGGCTAAAGGATACTCGGAAGAGGTATCAGAGCTAAATTTAGAAGAAGCACATAAATATCAGGATAAAAATAAAAAAATAGGAGAATTGGCTGGAAATATTATTTATAATATCGAAAAAGTTGAGGCTATAACACTTCCTCCCGGACATGCTAAGTTTATTGAAAGATTCAGAAATAAGAAAAAGTGGCTCACTGAGGAAGAAAAGTCCAGATGGAGAAAAAACATCGCAAAAGAAATTAAGAAATCAGGGCATCTTAATAAACACCCGGCATCATATCTATAATTTAATAGCGGTTTAAACTCTGATATAGTTTCACAAGCAATCACACAAATATATACTTCCTGTCCTCCGCATTTATTTTATTGATTTAGTCAAGCTTACTCTTTTTACCTATCTTCAACAAATCTATATTCGTAAACACCTTCACTTTTTTCTGTTGCTTGAAATGCGGGTCATGCGCCCAAATAGCTTCGGCTTTTGTGGCAATGGCAACTGCAAGAACTAAAACATCATCCGCATCGCTTATGTCGTTTTTGCATTCATCCAGATAAGCTTCATAATCTGACTTTGGAATAATCGCGATATTTTCAAATATTAGTGTCAAAAGAATGTCAAATTCATCATCATTTAGATTTGTCTTGGCTTTTAGCTCTTCTTTATGCTCTTGAATTTCTGTTATTGTGTAATCTGGAGTCACAAATTCAAAATTCCTGTCAAACAATATATTTCTTGTAGTGCTGTCTTTCACCAAAGCTGCGATAACTCTATTTGTATCTACGGCTATTTTCATTTGACTAGTCCATGTCTCTTAGCTATGCCATGTTTTATTTTGTGTCCTATTCTCTCGGCATCCTCCTCTGTTAATTTACTCTTGGCAAGAAGCTTGTCCATCAACTCTAATTTTCTTGCATGATCCCATAATGCTTGCCTAGCTATCTCACTCCATTTTATTTCATTATGCTTCTTCATAATTTCATGCAAATCTTCTGGAACTGCCAATGTCATGTTAGTCATTTTTATCACCTAAGTAAGTTAAGTATATTTACTTATTTAAATGTTTCGTTTTTGGACTCATTTTAGGAAATTTTTATATAGTAAAAACGTCACCACATTGAACTACAATATGGTGGGTGTGTCCTCCGCATTAAATTTACAATGCAACTTAAAGAAGTCTTTGCTTGGGCGTCATATGACTTAGCAAATACGATATTTTCTGCATTATTTGTTACTTTCTTTTTCCCATTTTACATTAAAAATTTTCTTGGTGGCAATGAATTTCAAATTGGACTTGTTTTCGGGATTTCTATGTTGTTAGTTGCTTTAATTGTGCCAATCTTGGGTGCTATATCTGATAAGCTAAAGAGAAGGATGCCATTTATTATTTTTTTCACTATAGTTTGTTGTATTTTTACTCTTCTAGTTGCATTTTCTGGGATATATGCTGCTTTATTATTTGGGCTTGTAGCAAATTTCTGCTATCATGCTGCTCTGACAATGTATCATGCACTTTTGCCTAGAGTAAGCACAAGTAGTAAGATTGGCAAGGTGTCTGGAATTGGGGTTGCAATGGGTTACATTGGAACGATCATAAGCCTGATTATTGCATATCCAATTCTAAGAAAAATTGGTTGGGAAACATTACAAGGAACTAAAGCAATGCTAATAACCACAGCAATACTATTTTTCTTGTTTTCTCTAATCATATTTTTCTTTATTAGAGAAAGAAAATATACTAATTCAAATTTAATAAAAAGCCACATAATCAATTCACTAAAAGATGTTAAAAACACATTCACAAAATTAAAAGCTCAAAAAGGTTTGATTCCATTTTTAGTTTCTTTGCTTTTTTATAACGATGCTATAAATGCCATCATCATATTTTTATTCCTTTTTGGAAGAGATACAATTGGCTTGGATGTGCAGAACTTTTTCTTTGTCTATGCATTATTTGCAGTAACAGCATCATTTGGTGCTTTCATGTCTGGTATTGTAGTTGATAAAATTGGAGCTAAAAAAGTTTTAGTTTCAGCTGGTATTTTATGGATTGTTGTTATTATTTTATTATTAAACTTAACAAACTTAACAAGTTTTATTTTTATAGGAAGCATTGGAGGCATTGCACTTGGCATGACAGCAACAGCGACAAGACCAAAGCTGATTGAACTTGTACCAAGAGAAAATATTGGTGAGTATTTTGGTTTTTTTGAGTTAACTGACAAATTCTCAGGAGTTTTAGGTCCTGTAATTTTTGGGTATTTAGTGGTTAGTTATAGCTATTCGATTGCATTGCTTTCGTTGATTGTATTTTTTGTTATGGGATTGTTGTTTTTATATAATGTTCCAAATATTAAAGAAAAAAATACACCAGTATACTAATTTCTATACGATAAATCAAAAGCTTTTTATATCAAGTAAACCATAAAATTCATACGTGGGGGTGGATATATTGCAACTCTTTACTAATAATGAAAAGCAAGATTTCATTACGATAGAGGGCAATATCTACACCCACAAACAAATTGAAAAGAGAAATGGTATAACATTCATGCGAATGAAAAAAAGATTTCTGAAGCCAATAAATGAAGAATAAATATCTTAGAATTTTAGTGTTTTTGGTTATTTTGTTTCTTATTGTTAATATTGTTTTATTTACTTTAAAAATTATTAGTGCAATTTTATTTTGGATTATTATAATTCTTGCTGCTCTTTTTGCATATAAAATTTTGCCGAAATTAAAATTTAGAAAATAGGTAGGGGCTTCGCTGTTTGCTCAACCAGTTTTTAAAGCTGTCAGTTATAGTAATTAACGTTTTATTTAAGCCTCTTACGCAAGCAGAAACTTAAATTTTGCTTTAGCTGACGTTTAGCCTATGTTTCTTGTAAAATTTACTTGCGCAACTTTACATTCTGCATTGGCATAATCAGTTTGGCAATTTTTCGTTAAATACTTGTAACTATAAATGAGTTTTACAGCTACACACCCCCATTAGTTAAGTTTTTAGATTATATATTTATAGATTGCCTATATAATTTTTAATTATATATATAATTTTTATAGAATTCATAAAATACATATAAAAGAAAAGGCTTACTTAGC
>CAZSIU010000017.1:0-4033 GCA_964607225.1 uncultured Methanosarcinales archaeon
ATTTAAAAACAAAAATTATTTAAAAAATAATACAATATATAACAAAATAATGCATAAAAAAATAGAAGAATTACATAGCTTTATCGACAAAATTAAAAACTCCAATATTTTGATTATTGTTGAAGGCAAAAAAGACAAAATAGCTTTGCAGAAACTAGGCATTAAAAATATTGTTGAGTTGAATAAAAAACCTTTATTTCAGATCGTTGAGGATGTAGCGAATTCTAATGAAGAATGCATTATTCTTACCGATTTAGATAAGGAAGGAAAGCAATTATACTCAAAACTCAATTCTAATCTACAAAAAAATGGTGTGAAAGTTAATAACAAATTTAGAGAATTCTTATTCAAGCATACAAAGCTAAGGCAAATTGAAGGGATGGATAGTTATTTAGAAGTCTAATTTACAAACATTAAATTTTTAAATAGAAAATACCTACACACACACAATATGACAATCAAAAATCAGCTTAAAACAGCAGTATTATTAGCTCTACTTACAGCACTACTCCTATGGATAGGAAGCTTGTTTGGCAGAACTGGGCTTATTTTTGCAGTTGTATTTGTAGGCTTGATGAATTTTGGCTCATACTGGTTTTCTGATAAGATAGTGCTTTGGATGTATCGTGCTAAAGAGGCAAAGCAAAGCGAATATCCTAAATTGTATAAAATTGTTAAAGAAGTTTCTAAATTAAGCAATCTTCCAATGCCTAAGGTTTATGTGATTCCAAGTGAGCAAAGCAATGCATTTGCAACTGGCCGCAATAAAAACAATGCAGCAATTGCTGCAACAGAAGGAATTTTGAAAATTTTAAATGAAGAAGAATTAAAAGGAGTTATTGCTCATGAATTTGCTCATATTAAAAACATGGACATATTGATTTCAACAATTACAGGCACAATAGCAGGAGTTATTTCTTATATAGCAAATATGTTCATGTGGTCAGCAATGTTTGGTGGCAGAGATAATGACAGCAGAGGCAATGCAATCAGCTTAGTAGTTTTAGCTATAATCACTCCAATTATTGCTTCATTAATTCAATTGGCAATATCTAGAAGCAGAGAATACTTAGCTGATGAAAGTGGCGCTAAAACAGTAAAAAATGGACATGCTTTAGCAGATGCTTTGGAAAAGATAGAAAAAAATATTGACATACATCCATTAAGGTTTGGAAATCAGGCAACTGCACATTTGTTCATTTCTAATCCTTTCAGAACAGGGACATTTTTGAATTTGTTTATGACGCATCCAAGTACAAAATCAAGAGTAGAAAGACTTAGAGCAATGAAGTTTTAAGATTTAAATATTATTTTTTCCTTTATTTAATTTTCTTTATAATCCCCCTCAACCACATCCTTTATCTGCTTTGCTTTCACAGGACCTATTTTCTCAACTTCCTGCAGTTCTTTCTCATTAGCGTTTACAAGATTTTTTATTGTTTTGAAATACCTAAGCAACGGTTTTGCTAATGTTAGGTTTATGCCTGGCAACGAACTAATAACATATTCCTGCTGTTCTTTCAATGTCACTGGCTTTCTGTCTGCATGCAAGCTAAAATCTTTGCCTGTTTCTTCTTGTTCTCTTCTTGCAATTATCTGCAATAAAGCAGCAGTCTCTTTGAAATTTCTTGTCTGTATTATTGGAATTCCATAAGAAACAGCAATTGTCGCAAGCATCCCAAGAATTGAATTGTGATGCACGTTTCTAACGCCATAAATATCTCTAGTCCCCTCTAGCACAATAATTGGCCTCTCAAAATTATTTTTCAAATTCTTAATTTGCTCTAATAATCTTCCGTCAATAATGCTGTCAACAAAATCTTCTACTGTTTTTACTTCTATGCCACATCTTGAAGAAACAACATAATCAGCATAATCTAACTTATCTAAATTTACAATAACACTATTTTCAGCAAGCTCCTTAATCACACCACTTCCCTTTTCCCTATAATCGGCAAATACCTTTATCTGTTCAACAAATCTTGTGATTGGAATTTCCTTTCTCACATTTAATGCAAGATTAAGCTTCTTTCTTAAGTTAGTAAGATGCCTATACATCCTTTTTTCCTTGTGATGAGCAACCCATCTATAGGCTTCATCTCTTGTGCCTTTTGCAATTAAAATAATTACTCTGCCTTTTTCCTGCCTTCCAGTTCTTCCTCTTCTTTGTATGCTTCTTATTGCGCTTGGAATAGGCTCGTAGAAAATAACCAAATCTACTTTTGGAATGTCAAGTCCTTCTTCTCCAATAGAAGTTGCAACTAACACATTAAACAACCCATTTCTAAAATCTTCAAGCATCTGCTTTTGCTCTTTCTGGCTTAATCCAGTTTCACCTTTTTTTTGCTGTCCAACAAAAATATTTGCATTTATATTTGGAATTTTATTTAATTTCTGAATAATATCCAGTGCATTATCCCTATAGTGGTTAAAAACAATAATCTTGATGTTCTCGTTATCATTAACCTCGCTTTCAACAATATTTTGCAACTCTATAAGCTTAGGATGCTCCACTCTCTCTTCGTAAAGAATTCTTGCTTTGAACAGTGCAGACTTAAAGTTTGAATCGCCCATAATTGATTTGATAGCTTTTGTTTTTGATATTCTTGCTTCGCTAATTAATTTTTCAAAATATTTATGCAAAGCACTAATTCCTTGCGTTTCAAGCAATTCAAGAGCATGATAAACCTTCATAATCTCTGCAAGCAAAGAAATTGCATTCCAAACAACAAAGTCTTTTTCTCCAGAAGCAATTCTGCCTCTAAGCTCTGCTTGTAATTGCAATAAATCAGATTTTGTGACATACTTTAGGTTGGCTCTTCGTAAAATGCCCCATTTTTTTAATTTCTCAAACCTTTCTTTCAAAAACAACAACAAAAATCTTTGAATGTCTGTAAAGACTTTCGGTAACACAACATCTTGCCATTCTATTTCCATTTCCTGTATGTAAGGCTTTACATCAGGATCTTCATCTGTTCTAACTTCTATATCCTCAATAAACAAATTCTTACACACCTCTTGTATTTTTTCAATATCACTGCCAGGAGAAGCTGTCAAAGCAATTATTCTTGGAAATCTTGAAAGCTTCATGAACTGCTTTGCAACAAAAACATAAGCATAATCACCAACTGCCCTATGAGCTTCATCTACGCCAAGCAAGCAAACATCTTCAAGATCAATTCTTTTGCTTATTATGTCATTTTCCAATCCTTGAGGAGTAGAGAAAATGAGTTTTGCTTTTTTCCATAGATCAGCCCTCTTTGCAGGGCTAACCATTCCTGTAAATACTGCCATTTTCTCTTCGCTAATCACAAAATGCTCTTTGAAAACATTCAAGTATTGCTCAATTAAAGGCCTTGTTGGACCAATAAAAAGAATTTTCGAGTTTGGGTATTGCCTTAGCCTTTGAGCAGCAAGCATAAGAAATATGTTAGTTTTGCCCATTCCTGTAGGCAATACAACTAAGGTATTTTTTTCGGCAGCAGTAGCAAGTATAGTTTGCTGATACAATCTTGGCTCAAAGTTCTTAATCATAAGAATAGGGGTAATTTTTGGGTTTATATAGTTTATTGAATTACTTAGCAACTTCAACTGTCAAAGTTGCTTTTTTAACACCAGAAGCAGGCCACCATGATGTTATTTTAGTTTCATCTTTCATTGCAAATTCTCTGCTTATCGGCTGCTCGCCTTTGAGTTTGTATTTAATATCCTCAAAAGGACCTTTTACATCTAAGCCAGCAAAATAAATTGCATTATCTCTAAATTTAAAATTTATCCTTACTTTATCACCAACTTTTGCTTGTATTTTGTTTGGATAAAATCCATTGTCATCAGCTTCAACTGTAAATTCTGCAATGCCTTGTTGTGGCTCTAGCTTTGGAGGTACATAATCCGATTCAACATTTATTGTTATAGTTTGAGTTACTTTTGGGCTTAATGAGGAATGATCACTTTTTAGCAGCTCAGCAACTATTGTATGCTTGCCAGAAACAACATTTTCAAAAGTAACTATGTTATCAACAGTAATTTTTTT
>CAZSIU010000017.1:4133-8849 GCA_964607225.1 uncultured Methanosarcinales archaeon
TCTTTTAATTTTTCCTCAGTCAAATCAAAATACTTGAAAAACTTCTCAGTTAATTTTATTAGATTAGTCCTTCCATGCTTCTGCCTTGAAATATAACCAGATTTTTCAAGCTCAACAAGATGGTCATAAGCCTTGTTAGTTCTTATTTTTATCAAATTGGATTGCAGAATTGGATATTTGAAAGCTATAACAGCAAGAGTCTCAAGCACGCTTTTCGTAAGCTCTGTTTCTGTTATAATCCTCCTTACAATTGGAATAAAGTGGTCTCTAACAGTAAATTTCCACAAATCACCTTCTTCGATAAGCATTAAGCTAGATTGCTTTTCATCGTACTCTCTTTTTAGCTCTTGTAAAGATACAAGCACATCTTCTTTTCTTGCTCTGCAAAGCCTACTTATCTCGTCTAAGCTGATTATATGTCCTGCAGAAAAAAGCACAGCTTCTACTTTGCTTTTAATACTTGATTTTTTAAGTTCTGCCATTATGCCAAGCTATACAGCTCATTCTCTTTTTTAATTTTGTTTTCTTTAAGCAGCATTTCAATAAGAATTTCAAGCTCTTTTTTGTCAACACCAGTCACTTGCGAAAGCTGCTCTAGGTTAAGCTTGCTAATTTTTAAACATATCATTACTGCATTGTGCAATATAGCACTCATATTGTGCTTTAGAAAATCATTCTCCGCGTTTAACTGCTTTACAATCATGTCAACATTATGCAATCTTGCCTGCAAGTCATTAAGAAAGTTTGAAAACTCTGGATTTGTCATAACTAAATGCTCTGGCTTAATAACCTCAATTGAAGAAGGCATATACTCAAAGCAGAAGCCTATTAGTTTTTTTGTACCTTTTATAATCAAATCAAGCTCAACAAATTTGCTCCAAAGCTTCCCTTGCTCTTTTATTTCAGAATAATCCTCATTCAAAACAACAAGCTCAGAATCCTCTTTAATATGCTCTATGTACTCTTTAATGGCATTCTCTACATGCTCTTTTGGTTTGCCTAAAACCTCTATAATAGTTCTGCATCTGATATGGGCATGCTCGCCTTGTTTTTCAGCTTCAACCATAAGTTTTCAGAAAGTAAATGCGTTTAAAAAGCTTTCCAAACAGTTATCTCTTCCATATCAATATAATGTTCAATAAAATAGACAACGTTAAAAGAAAAATCAAAATTAAATTTTTAGCTTTTTCATTGCTTGATACATAAATATTTTGAGGTGTTTGAATAACAGCTGCTGTTGTTTGTAATTCTTGGTTTTTTTGAATATTCTTTGATTTTAATTCGATTGTATTATCTGTTTCTTCAGCTATTGTTGGCTTTTTAGACTGTGTTATAACATTTTTAGTGCTTGAACTTGTTTGGGTTTGCTCTTCATTTTGAATTTCTTTCTTTATTTCCGTGTCTTTGCTATTTTCTTTGGTTTTTGCTTCGTCTTCACCTGTTATTTTTACAGTTTTAACATCAATGTTATTGTCTTTGTTTGTATCATCACACTCAACTTTAATTTCAGCAGTTATTTCATATTTGCCTGGCTTTAAGTTTGGTGTGTACTCATTGGAGGTTTTTTGCTTTGAGATTGAAGCCTTTGTCCAGGGTTTGTATGTTTTTACAGTTTTGTCATTAGACTCTATCGCAGCAGTACCTGTTATATTTGTTGAGACACCCTCCACTTTAGTTGCTCTCATGCGCCAAGTAAAGTCACTTATTTCAAATTCATCATCTTCAAGAATAATTTCAACTTTATAATCACAAGTAGATTGTGCAAAAGTTGCAACTGCAAATAATACAAAAACAAAAATTAAAAATATGCCTTTCATCTACCTATCTATATTTTAATATTATTTAATTTTTATGTAAAATTATATATATCAATTACTATTTAACAATGCTAACAAAAATTTTAATAAGAACGACTTTGTATATCAAATAGGGTGTGTATTAGTGGGTTTTTTAAAGTTCTTAAAGAGAGAGAAGAAAGAGGCTTTAGATGAGCTAGATTTACCACCTGCACCACCACCGCTAGAAGGCTTTGAAGAAGTACCAGAACCTGAGTTGCCAGAATTTCCAGAATTGCCTGAGATTTCTGCTGAGCCAAAATTTGAGTTTCCTGAGCCAGAAAGCACAAGTGAAGAAAAAATTCCTGAATTTTTATCTTTTCCAGAATTCGAAGAAAAACTACCTGAACCACTAGCCCCTGTTAGCGCTCCAATTACACCTATTAGTGCGCCTCCTATTCCTGAAACTATGCCTCAGCCTATTGAACCTGAGCAACCTACGGTTGAAACTAGATTTGCTACAACAGAAACCTACCCAAAAATTGCAGGGAGGCTTTTTGCCAAGGAAAAAAGGTTCTTGCATGAAAGACCAACCGGAAAAACAATTTATGTTAGAGTTGACAAGTTTAAAGCAACGCTTGGCAGCATCAATATGGCAAGAAGCGATTTAAGAAAATCAGAAGAAGCATTAGCAAGATTGGAAAATATTAAAAATACAAAAGATAGGTCATTTGATAAGGTTAAAACATCGCTAGATGATTTACAAGGAAAATTTATTTTTATTGATAAAACTTTATTCGAAGGTGATTAAAACGAAAGTTTTAAGCACCTCCAAAAATTTAAAAATTTTTGATAGGTGAGTAAAAATGCGAGAAGAAAGAACTGGAGCACCTGTTTTTATAAAAGTAGATGAGTACAAGGAAATCTTAGATGTTTTGGATATGATAAAGAATAAAATAAGGGAAATTAGAGAAACTCTTGGCAGCATCAATACATTAAGAAATGAAGAAGATGAAGAGCTAGCAATGTGGAACAATACAATAAATGAAATCGAGAAGAAAGTGGGAAGCATTGATAGGATAATGTTTGAGCCAGAACAAACATGGTAAAAGAACAAAGCAATGAGCTTTTTTTTGTTCAGGTAAAAGAGCCTAATGAGGTAAGAAGAAATATTCTTGAAACTTTAAAGGAGATAGTTGAAGTGCTTAAAAGATTTGAGAAGTTCAAGCACATTAGGCATGAAAAGCTAGAAAAGATAAATCATCTTAGAGTTTTGATAAAACAAGCCAATAAAATGCTTGGTGATTTAAAGATTAAGCTGCCTCAAACAAACTTGAGGGCGACTGTTACAAGAGAAACAAAGCCTAAAGTTCATCATAAGAAAAAGAAAAAAGCAAAAGCAGAGGAAAAAGCACCAAAGAAAGATGTAACAGAGCTTGATAAATTAGAAGCTGAGCTTAATGCAATTGAAAGCAAATTAAAGAGTTTGACTTAAAAAGCATTTGATAATTTTATTCCATTTAAATTTCAATCCGTCGCCTACAGCGACAAAATCTAGACTCGGCGAAATTTGACCTGAGTTGAACGCGAGCGTGCTCAACGCGATGCGTTCTCGCACGCAACTCACTAAATTTCGCCTCGAATACATTACAACAATGTATTGGCGAGGCAACATGATATGGTAGGAAAGTGTTGCCGAGCACAAGATTTTGCCGAAGGCAGATTGAATAATTTAAATATCAATTTTTAACTATTTTTCAGCAATCTTTTTAAATCAATTTCTTATACTGACTTTTATGCGGGGATGCCGGAGTGGCCAAATCTCTAGAAGAGAGGTCTAACGGGATAGTGTTTCGGCATTCAGGTGCTAAACATCCAAACTCAAGTTTGGTTTAGTAATGAGGCATAGGCTGATGAAGTACTTATGAGCCATCTATTGGCTTAGTGCCTACGCAGGTTCGAAATGTCGAGTTTTAACGAGACTCGCGCGCAATTCCTGCTCCCCGCATTTATTTAACATTAAATTCTCTTTCTAATTCAGAAATAGTTCTTTGAACATCTGTTTCGTGTTTTTCTATTATTTTTTTGTCTTCCAATAAAGCATATAAGTAAGCAAAATTAGCATCTTCTTCAGCTTCCAGTCTTTCCATTCTTGTAACAAGCTTACTTAACTCATAAAATGCTCCGACCAATTTTCTTAGATAATATAAAAATTCATTTTTTACATTTTCATGCTCTTTTGGGAAAAGTTCTTGTTTTCCTTTTATCAACTGCAACAGTTCTAAAAATTTGCCAGATCTCAAATCAATCAGTTCTTTATGTAGATTTCTTATTAATTCTAAATCCCCTCTTTCCTTTAGTAGAATAGCCTGCATCTCTTCAAAATGCCGCCTCAAAGTAAATTCATTGATAAAAACTGCTTTTCCATATTCTCTGCTTAGTCTTTCCAATTCTTTTTTTATTATTTCTACAGTTCTTTCCCTATCGTCTATAAATTGCAAAAGTGTTAGCAATATATGTAATAATTCTTGTAATTTATATCTAAAACTGTTAAATGCCTCAACTATTCTGTGACCTTCAGCTATATTCCTTATTATATTTCTAAAATCGGCTTCACTTTTATGAGTAATAGCTATAAGATGCACACAAATTAGGGAAAGTCGTTTGATAATATTTCTGCCTTTACGCGATAGATCATCTTCGCCAGGTTTTGCCAAAAAAAAACTCATAGTAAAATCCTAAATCCAAAATTTATAAATCTTTCTAAGAATTTGTTCCCTTAAAAGGATACCTTTTAAAATAAACTGATTTTTTATTTATTTATGATAGAAATCTGCACTATTGGCGGCTATAACGAAGTTGGAAAAAACTCAACTGCTGTAAAGATTGACGATGAAGTTTATATTCTTGACTTGGGAATTCACCTTGAGAATTATGTAAA
>CAZSIU010000018.1:0-1346 GCA_964607225.1 uncultured Methanosarcinales archaeon
TTGTTTGATATTCTAGCTTGCCCACTATGTAGAGCTGATTTAGAGTACACAAAAGACAAAAAAGCTTTGCTATGTTCAAAATGCGGTGAGAAGTACCCAATTGAAGGAGGTATTCCTGTGCTATTGCCTCCAAAAATGAGAAAAAATTGAAGATAATCAATCAATAAATTTATATTACTCAACAAAACTTTTTCTGATGCCGACGTCGCATAACCTGGCAGATGCCGAGTCTCATGCGAGGCTCGCTTTCAGGACATTGCGCTAGCCTTGAGTTGCATGCGAGCTTGCTCGTATGCTCGCAAGCAGGTGAGCTGGTTCCCGCAAGGGTATCCCGGCAACCTTTTTGCAAGCGAAAAAGCTTGACCAAAAGAAGGAGTTGCTTCGCAACTCAGGTTGGGAAATTCAAATTGCGGAAGCTTGAAAGTCCGGGCGTCGGCGTTTTATTTAATTGTAAAAACCCTACAACTTTTCGCCACATCCTTCGCATACTCAAACTCATGCTCACTATCTGCATAAATTGTATATAATTTCTCTCCTTTCTTTACTTTGTCGCCAATGTGCTTATGGAGGTAAATGCCCGCTCCTTTATCATTTGGAGCGCCTGCAATTCTTGCAATTCTTGAGACAGATGTATTATCTATGCTAACAACTTTGCCGCTTTTTGCTGATAAAACATCATAAGCGTATTTGCCAACCTTAATGTCTTCTGCTGCAATCTCTCTGCCATTTTGAGCCTTAATAATTTCAACCATCTTTGCATACGCCTCACCAGAATTCAAAATTTCTAATGCTTTTTTGTGGCCATCTTTAACATTTAGCATATCAAAGATTTTGGAGCACATCATCAAGCATTTCTTCTCCAAATCAGTTGGCCTTCTAGGATCTCTTTTAAGCACCCATAGAACATCTCTTGCTTCTAAAGCAGGTCCAATTCCATTTCCAATTGGCTGTGTGCCATCTGTTATAAGCACCTTGACATGTTTTTTTAGTCTTCTTCCTATTTCCTCAAATTCTTTTTTTAGCTTTAAAGCCTCAAACATGTTTTTTACTTTTGAATCTTTTCCAACAGGAACATCAATAAGGATGTGCGTGCTTGAAACAGAATGCTTCTTTGCCATTATTGAAGCAAGCAACTGACTTTCAGCGTCTATTTCCAAAGGTCTTTCAACCGCTATTATTTTATCATCAGCAGGAGCAAGGTTAAGAGAACCCCCCCACACAATACAGCCATGGGTTTTAAGCACTATCTCTTTCATTTTTTTAATTGGGAAGGTTACATTTGCAAGCACCTCCATTGTGTCTGCTGTGCCAGCAGGACTTGTTATCGAGCGTGAGCTTGTTTTTGG
>CAZSIU010000018.1:1446-8749 GCA_964607225.1 uncultured Methanosarcinales archaeon
CCATTGTGTCTGCTGTGCCAGCAGGACTTGTTATCGAGCGTGAGCTTGTTTTTGGTATGTAATAGCCAGCAGCAGCAATTATAGGCACAACAATTAGAGTAGTTCTGTTGCCAGGAATTCCGCCAATAGAATGCTTGTCAATAACAGGATACTTTTTTAGCTTTAAAACCTCGCCATGCTTAACCATTGCTTTAGTTAGCAAAATTGTTTCTTCAGTGCTCATTACATTAGTGTAGCATGCTGCAACAAAGTAAGTAAGCTCAACAGCACTAAGTTTGTTATGTACAATATCCCAAACAATTTGGTCAATCTCTTGCTTTGTTAATTTTTGTCCATCCAATTTTTTTTTAATATAATCAATTGATAATGGCTTTCTAGCAATTGTAATGTCAACTTTATCGTTATTCTTTAATTTTAAAGGATTTATAACCTCTTCAAAAACTCCAAGTTTGCCTTTTGGCACTACTTTATCACTTTGGGCAATATCAACAACAACTGTCTCAATTCTATGACCTTTTTTTATTTTTATTCTGTCCATCACATGCAGATCAAGAATTGCTGCATCTTTGTAATTCATTACAGCAATAAGAGGGCCGCCGCTAGAAATATCGATGTCTTTAACTCTAAGTTTCATTTTAAGTCAAAAATACTTTTCCATTTCAGCTTTTTCTTCTTCATAAATATCAATAAAAGTCATAAGCAAAGCAAGCATTACAGGGCCTAAAATCAAGCCAATAAACCCAAACAAGCTTAAGCCGCCTAAAACACCAAGAAGCACTAGTATAGGATGTACTTTTGCTTTTGTACCAATTATTTTTGGTTTTAATAGATTGTCTATGCTACTTATAACAAGTATTCCGTATATTATAAGAAATATGCCGCGCATTGTTGATGAGCTGTCATTTTGTAGATAGCCTATGAATATTAAGTTTAATGCAGCTGGCAGCCATATTATAGCTGTGCCAAAATAAGGTATTAATGCAAAAAGTATCATAACAAAACCCCATAAAATTGGGCTTGAAATACCCAATACCAAGAACCCTATGCCGCCCAAAATTCCTTGCAAAATCGCTATTGAGATGTTGCCATAGAACACAGCATATGTGATATTATGGAATTTGTCAAGCACATGCTGCTTATGTGATTCTTTCAAGGGGAGTATGTTTTTAATTCTTTTTCCAATAATTTCTCCATCTTTAAGCAAGTAATAAATAACAAATATCATAACAAAGAAATTCAAAAGAATGGAGGGGATTGAAGCAAGAAATTTTGAAACATTGGATATTATAAAACCTGTGATTTTTTTAATTGTAACCTGTAAATAATAGTCCAAGTCGTTTTCAGGCAAGAACCCTATAAATGATTTTGTGGTTTTGCAGGATAGTGAGCTCTCGTCTATGCAGACTACCTTCAAAAAATTTGTCCCGAGATTTTGCTGGTTTAGAGTTGTGTATGTTGCATAAGCTTCTTTTGAGACAAGTCCGAGCACAATAATGAATGGCACTGTAAACAGCAGGACAATAAAGATTGCAACAATAAATGAAGCAAGATTCTTGTTCTTTATGTACCTCAATGTTTTTTTGTATAAGGGGTATGACAAATATGCTATTATTGCCCCTGTAAAAAGAGCTGGCAAAAATGGCTTTGTTATGTAAAATGCTAGCAATAAAGTTGCAAAGAGTAAAATAGAAAAAAATATTCTAGGGTAAAGTTTTGATTTCATTAAATCACCAATTTTTTATTAACTTTTTAATGGGCCTGACCAGATTTTCGGCTTCGAGCTTTAAACTCGACATTTCGAACTGGTGACCTTCGCCGCTTCAAAAACTTATACTTACTTCTTTATGTCGAGGCGATGTCATATGCGGAGCCTTTTTTTTGTCAAGCTTTTTCGCTTGCAAAAAGGTTGAACCGCTAGACCACAGGCCCTTTGGAATTATTTATTTCACTGTAATATTTATATTTTTCTAATTGAAGATTATCTAAAAAGAGATGTCCCAAGTGGGCTAAAATAAAACAAAAAGAATGCTGTTGCTAAACCAAAAATGGTTAATACAACTTCTTGCACTATTTGATGAAACCTAGTAAAATCTCGAGTTGCTTGTATTATGTCGGTTTCTGTTATTAAGCCTATTAATTTTTCATTTTCAACAACTGGAAATCTTCTAATTTTTTCCTCTCTCAAAGTTTTGCTTATCTCAGAAAATTTTGTAAGAGGTGATATTATCATAAAATCCTTGCTCATTACCTCCTTAACTTTCATCTTTTTGGAAATAATTCCTTTGATAATGTCATTTTCGCTTATTACTGCAATCGGCTTGTCTTTTTCGACAACAACTAAGCTGCTTACAGACTTAGAGTTCATTAGTTTTGCAGCGTCTATTATGCTTGAATTTGGCGTGATTGTGATTACATCCTTTGTCATAATACTTCTTATTTTTATCATTTTAAACTCCAAAAGGCAAATACTGGTATATGTACCTGTAAAGCACAAATACAAAAAACTCGAACAAAATGAAGAGTATTAAAACAATATTCTGTATGTTTCTGTGTAGCCTTACATTATCGCTTATAGCATTCACAATATCTCTTTTAGTTACCAAGCCAACTACTTCTTCATTCTCAACAACAGGGTAGCGCCTAAATCTTTTTGTGTCTATAATCTTCAATGCCTCGTCAAGTTTCATAGAAGGTGTCATAGAAGTGACAGGAGAAGCCATTATCTTGCTGATTGGCTCTTTTAAGCTAATGCCTTTAGAAACATTTCTTACAAAGTCAAGCTCTGTAACAATGCCAATTGGCTTTTTATTTTCAACTGCTACAATGCAGCCACTTTCTTGTTGAGACAGCAATTTAGCTGCTTCTTCTATCTTCGCCTCTTTTTTCAAAGTCGGCACATTGGTTAACATTATTTTTTTAACCCTTGCCATCAGCAATTTCATTAGGTTAGTTATATAAAAAGTTTTCGTATAGACTTTAATAAGGAAAAATTTTTAAATATGCCTAGCTCACATTAATTTATGAAAGGGGGGTGGTTAGTATTGTGCATTGTTTCTTTTTTGGTTTTAATCGTAGCTTGCGCTCCAGCCCAAGAAGCGCCAAAAACAACAACTGCGCCTAAGACAGAGCAAAGTGCAGCAACTGAAACGCCAACTACAACAACCCAGGAAAAACCAGCAGGAGAAATTGCAGCAGATGTCAAGGATTTGCTAAGCAAGCACAAGACCAAGATATCCAGCGTTTATTATAAATACAGGGGACCTGAAACCGGCAGCAACTTTCATGAGTTTTATATCAAAGGAAATAAAATAAAGTATAAGCCGTATCTTGAAATAAAAACCTTGGATCAGCCAGGCTCGTATGACTCAATCTTTATAGACAAAACTGCACAAACAGCCCAGTCTTACTGCACAGCAGATTACTGCGCTTACAAGGGAAAAAAAGAAAGCCTGAGTTATGATGATGCTTACATAGAGACAGTCTTTGACTGGCTAAGTGTTACCAGCGCAAAGAAGCTTGGTGAAGAGGTTATTGATAATAGAAACACTTGGAAAATTGAAACGAACAAAGGTATTTTATGGGTCGATACTTTCTATGGAATCCCATTAAAAATAGATTCAAGCGGAAAAACGTATAGATTCCAGCAAATTTCTGTTAATAGCGTGCAAGATTCAGATGTGATGCCTTGAGCTCACCCAAGTATCGGGTTGAATTCCTTCTCCACAACAACTATCGGCTTGTTTGCGGGGTCTGCGGCATCGACAAGTACTAGCTTGAAGTGCTTTGTTAAAGCATTATCGTCAAATGCTATGTTAACAATTGCATCTCTTGTTACATGCTCATTTGGATATAATTTCTCAATATCAAACTCTATCTCTGCCTTTGGCTTCAGCCATTCCTCTTTGAAATCTTCCTCATCGTACATTAAAATTATTAATTTGGGCTTAAAGGTTTTATTGCCCTTGTTTAATATTGTAGAAGTTATTCCAGTTATCTTGCCCCAATACTCATTTTTTATTTCATGCTTAATATTATCAAGCGAAAGTGACACATTATGTTGTGTTTCCACTATGCTTGTCGGGGTGAACTTAAATTCCTCAATTTTTTCTTTTGGTTGCTCATCACTTATGATTTCGTTATAAAATTCCTCTCCAGTTTTAATCTGTATTACCTGTTCTTCAGCCTGATTTTCCTCTGCATCTTCTTCAATCACAACTTGTTCGATTTGAGGGACATCTTCGTAAATATCAGCACCTGTTGCAATGGCTTCCCCTGTGGGTGTTTTAGAACAGCCTAGAATTATGACAATCAAAATTAAACAAAAAACCAAAACTTTGTTAGACATAAAGCCCCACTTTTGATAATTTTAATATTGGAATATTTAAAAATTTTGGTTTGGTTGAAAAATTATAAGCCTCTGAGGGGAATTGCACCCCCGACCTTTGCCTTTTTAGGCTGCATAATACCAAGGCCTTGCGGATATTTTCTATCTAACGCACTGGCTACTATGCTACAGAGGCATAAAGATTTTTAGAATTAAAGTTGATTTAAATAGGTTTTGATGACACACAATAAAAATACATTATTTAATAAAAGTAAACAAAAACAAGAGAGATGTTTGCGAGCATGCGAGCAAACTCGCATGCAACTACCGCTTTTGATTTTTAAAGTGAATATATAGGCGAGGCTTAACAGTGAGTTGTGAGCGAGTTTCGCTCGTTAAAACGAGTTCACTCGCATTCAACTGGAAGAAAAGTTAAGCCGAGCACAATATTTAGTTGCGAAGCCATCGAAAATCGTAGATTTTCGGGGCTCCAAAAATCTTCGATTTTTGTGAGCAACGGATTGAACATAAAACTCAAAAAATTCTTTAGATTATAATGCGGGGGAGGGGATTCGAACCTTTCCGTTATATGGATTTCTCCCATATAATCCCGGACCCACTAAGGGACAGGATGTCCAATTTACATTGAGATGCGAGGCTCGCCTCGCTCACCATCTCACTGGTGTCCATCTTAAGTCCTGCGCGTTTAGTCTCTTTCGATTTAACCAGGCTTCGCTATAAGGATTCCAAAACAAATGCTTAGGAATTACCCCCGCATCTACATGCGAGTGAGCTCGTTTAAGCGAACTCGCTCACAATTGTCTGCCTGGTATTTATTTTGAGTAAAAGAATTGTATTTAAAGGTTATGATTAAAAATTTGAAACACTATAAGAAATTAAAACCAATCCAAGAGCGACTTGTCGGTAAATGCTTCGCATTTCCGATCATGCTCGAAAATCTTTGATTTTCGACATTTGGATTCACAACATGATAAAAGTAAACCGCTTTTGATTATTTAAGTGAATGTATAGGCGAGGTTTTGCGTGTGGTAAAACAGCAAAACCGAGCACTAAATTTGCGAAGCGGATTGAAAAATTTTAAATCAAATAAACCTATTCATTGATACTTATACTTTTGTACATTAAAGAAAGCCCTTATCCTTTTAAACAAATCATGACAATCGCTAGAGACTGCACCATCCCACTTGAAAGACCAGAATTGGTAGATAAATTTATCAATCACTGTCCTTATGAAGTAATATATTGGCTTGATTTGAAAAAAGCTGCCATGGACATGCGATTGTATAAAGCCATCTATATTAATAAACACATCACCGTTATTAACTTTTATTTTCTTACCATCTCTTTTTACCATAACTTCTTTTATATTGTCAAGCAATGCTCTTAATATAACAACACCATGATGCAAATCATCAAGCTTATGGTGCACTTCAATCACCCATTCTATTTTCTTGCCATTTTTTGTTACATGCTCTGACTTTTTTTTAGGCTCTTTTTCATAGCCTTTTTCTTTTACCCAGTTTTCTACTTCGCCATAGAAATCCTCAACTACAAAAGGGCCATTATAGCTTGTCCTTAAGTCATAAAGTACTTGTTTTTTTTCAACCATTGTGATGCAATTAGCTTGCTAGTCTATGGACCTTGATGGGATATAACTGCATAGTGCTTATATAGATTTAAAAATTTTTCAATATGGTCGTGAAGATGGTTTATGTCATGCACAAGCATATGCTCAAACCTCTCTGTATATGCTTTGTATATAAAATTATCATACAACGTCCTTAAGAAATGCAAAACTGGGTTTTGCTCCCATCTGCTTTGCAAATCATATTCAATAAAGCCGTCTATTACAATAATTACTCTTCCTGAATCAACCTTTGTTTTTTTGTCGTTGTGTAGAGCATCAGCTTTTACTATGTCGTAGCCAAGAACCCTTACCTTTATTATATACCTTGTATAGTCTGTTATCCATTTCCAAGGAGAGATTTGCCATTCAATAAATTTTCCACGCTCTGTATTTTGCTCAAAATCTTTATCTTGCTTTTTATCAAAGCCTCGCTCCCATATGAAATTTTCAATCAATCTTAGCAAGTTGCCCACTTCAACAGGCCCACTATAATCAATCTTATCGTGGTCAACAATTATTTTTACATGTCCCATTTCAATGCACGCCTGGCATATGCCGTGACTCGTACCCTTCAGATATCATCTTCAAGCGTTCTTTGATTAATGCATGAAGCCTATGAACAATTTTATATTGCAATTCATCCCACCATACACCTTCAATCTTTTTCTTTATGATATATTTGTTGTAAAATCCTTTAAGATGGGCTAAAAAGGCATTCTTCTCCCATAGCCTTTCATAATCCATGTCAACATGTCCAAGAATCTGAATCCAAATCCTGCCTTTGGTCATCTTTTTCTTTGTTCCGTTCTTTAGAACAACCTCCACATCATGCATATCAAAAGTTTCTATAGTAACATTGACCACATACTCATAATATTCTTCAACCTTTCTTCTTGCTTCAAACTGGTAAAGTATTTCAGCACCAAAAGGGCCTGGTTTTCTCAAGCGTTGCTGCTTTTCATAAAACTTAAACTTTTTTTGCCTAAAGAAATCTGCAATTGATTCGTAAAGATCCTGCATATCCAAGATTCCTTTGTATTGGATATAAACTGGTGTTGCTGGAATGTCTGGATAGTGAATAAAGTCCTCTGGTTTTTTCATGAAAAATTTCTTGGAAATTTAGGTATATAAAGGTTTCTATGTCATAGTTAGCGACATAAGTAATTGGACAATAAGTTTTAAAATTAAATTTATCTTCAATCTGCCTTCGGCAAATTATACTGCTCGGCTCCTCATTTCTACCATTATTCGGAGCCTCGCCTATTATATTGTGGTATATTCGAGGCGAAAAATTATTGAGTGAGTTGTGAGCGAGTTCACTTCGCTCACTC
>CAZSIU010000019.1:0-8746 GCA_964607225.1 uncultured Methanosarcinales archaeon
AATATAGCCCATGCCTCTAACTCTGAATAAGTTTTTGCCATTACAAAGTAGAAATCAAAATTGCTTTAAAAAGGTTTATTATAATCAATAGGCTCAATGTAAATATTTTTAATTAAAAATTGGGATAAATGATAAGCAAAAGATATCCTGAATATAGTCATTACTAAAACATAATAAAAAATCCAGATTATATAAACTCAATTTTTTTGAGGCTTATATTTGGAATTTTTTTTAATTTTTCTGGTTTTTTCCCCCGATTTTATACGTAATTATCCTAAACAATAGAAATTGGATAAAAATTTTGAGAAAGGTTTATATTTATTCTAAACTTGGATAAAATAATAGGGGTGGTAGATTGTCAATAATTAGTTCTGGTAGCGCAAGAAATGGTAGTAATTCACCATATACTCCAAAAGAAGGACAACCTGTGTGGGGCACTTATTCCGCAGTTTACAGTTTAATGAGCGACGCACCCTTTGTTAGAGAGTTAAGACAAAGGCACGTTAGGGCATTGCAGGGACTTGACACTGTTCTTGATGCTGGCTGCGGTCCTGGATTAATAACAGCTGAATTGGTTGAATCCAGAGTGAGAAGAGTTATAGGCACGGATTCAGACAGCAATATGTTAGCCAGAGCAGCAGACAGGCTGAGGCATACTCAGAATGTACTGTTGTATGCCGCAGATGTTCATAGCTTGCCATTTCATGATTCCTTTTTTGACGGCTATTTGTCAAACAATGTTCTCTATTACCTAGAAGATGCAGATAAAGCTATAGCGGAAATTATGCGTGTAACTAAACAAGGAGGAATAATATCAATAGCTTCTGCGCGTCCATGCAACAATGTTGAAGTGTTGCTTGAAGCTCTTCTTTTCCACCTAAAGTCAAAAGGAGTTGAGGTGCCAGAGGAAGAATGGGAGACATTCGCGCACTCTAACAGAAAACTACAAGCACATTATAGGAATTTGTACGAGCCTGAGGAAATTTCTGCACTCTTAAGGAAACATGGATGTTCAGTTGTTCTGAAAGCAGACACTTGCTATCTGGATCAAAATTTCTTTGTTGTGGCAAGGAGGTAACCTCAATGACATTAGCAGAATTGTTGACAACTGAACAAGAACCAAAAGCAGATGAAAAAGTTATCAAACAACAAAGGCTTTTAGACTGGATATTAAGTTCAATACATTATTCTAAAAAGCCCGATTTTTTGCCTTTCATTGCAGATGGAAATATTTTTGATGTTGTTACAAATCCAGAAGAGTTGCTTGAGGCTTTTAGACTAAGATTTGTTGCTTATGGTGAAGCAGGCTATATAAGGCATGAAAACTATCCTCTTAGAATGGAGTTTGACAAATACGATGCTGTTTCTGTTCATTTTTTGGCGAGAAGTTTAGAAACAAGGCAACTTATTGGTTATGCAAGGCTTATTCTTGATACCCAACTGGAATTGCATATAGACGACTTAGTTGATATTTCTGATTACAGAACTAATTATAGAATATGCGAGATGTCAAGGATGATATCTTATCCAAAAGGACAACCTCATGTCAATAGACGCATCAGGTATTCTACCTATATGTGGGCTCAAATGATAGGTGCAAATAAAATTGTTGGCATATCACTTGAAAGAGATAAAGCAAGATTTGACAAAATATTATTTGTTCCAATGGAACCTTACAGAACTTGCGATTTTTCTGATGAAACAAATTTTCAACCATTAATCTCTGGCAGAATGTACGGAAATGTTTTTCATCTAACCCAAAACAAGGAGCATATTTTATCACTCAGGTGATAAATAATATTTATGCTTCATTTTTTCATTTACCACTTCTTTAATTCGATTGGATTTTATACTATCAGTGATTTTCTTGTACAGATTGCCTTTTCCTTTAAACTCTATCTTCACCAAAAGCTCGTCATCTTTAGCTTTAGACATCTCAATTTTTCCTATATTTTCACCAAATATACTTGACATTCCAACAAGAATCCCTTCAATATATGGATCTTCAAAATTCTTCATAAAGCTAGTGCATTGTTTTAAAAGAATTATATTTTTGAATCTCAAAACCAACTTCTTCTTTCCCAGAAACTCTATTTTCCCATGTCCGTATCCAAACAAATTAAGCTGTTCCAACAACGAATTAAACACTTCTTTATTCTCTTTTATGCCGTATTGGTTTTTTTGGAACTGTACAGCTATGTCTGATTGAACCATACCAATGTACTTATATAAGTCAGTTACATCTTTGGATAGTTTTGATAGTATATGACTGCTGAATGCAAAAAATCCAAATTTGAAATAAACACTGTAGATACCCCATAACTTAATCATGCCATCTTTTTTTGTGAAATGTCCTTGCTCAAAGGCTTTTTTTATCAGCGGAGTTGGATAATTTACAAAAGAACTGTCAAGCCTATGAAATTTTATTATTTTTTCTATGAAATAGCTAAGTTTTGGATAATTATTAAGGAATCCAGAAGCATTTTCAAATATGCAGACTTTGTTTCCAGCTGCAAAACAAGATGTTTCTTTTATATGGATTTCTTTATCTAAATGAGAAGACAAAATACCAGAATATATGCCGCAAAGAAGATAATCAATGTTTTTGCCTTCTGACTCAAAAGATTTTTTGTATTGCCTTGCAATAGAAGAAAACTCATTTTTCAATAAAATTTTATTTGCACTTATCAAAATAATTTTTGTTCTCCCAAAGCCAAAATTTTCAAATTCCTCAATAGCAGATTTTATAGCTTTACCGCCAGTAACACTATCAGCTTTCTGCACATTACATAATATTTTGGCGTATTCTCTTCCTAGCTTGTATTCGAATTCATCAAAAAAAGATTTATGTGTGATATTGACTATTTTTTTGGCAACAACATAAGCAAATAATGGACACAGAAATGCAGGGCTTTTTTTGTCTACAGACTTGATTCCAAGATACTTTTCATGATAAGGATTCATTCTTTGTAGGAGTGGATGACAAGCCCTTTGTTGGTTATTTCAATAGGATGAACATCATCATCATTTTTTGTTTCGCGCATCTTTCTTATTGTCAGTGTTCTGGAATATTTCCCTCCAAGTGATTCATAGTTTATATGGACGATTCCATCGCAAATAAACTCAGAAATAGTATCACGAGAAAGCTGCCCATCTGTAGTTTGTGATATCAGCAAAGAAGTTACGCCATTTCTTACATCGCGCAAATCATTTAAAAACGTATACATAAACCGCTTAATAGATATTTCTGTCAAATCGGTAACTTTAGAATAAGTTGTCGGTGTATTTATGGATAATGTAGATAATGAGTCAATAACCAATCTTTTGGTTGAATTTTTTTTAGCCATGCCTATTATCTCATAAGCAGTCGTTTCCTTAATGCTGTTTGCAGGTATGCTGAGAATTTTTACCTTGTTCTCTTTTTCCAGCTTGTTAAAATCCCAGCCAAATTGTAAAGCCTGGTTTTTTAAGCTTTCTGCCCTTTCTTCAAAAGATATGTACAATCCTTTTTCATTGAATTGCGTAGCACCATTGTGCAAAAACTGCAATGCAAAAATTGTCTTGGATGTTCCTGGCGTGCCGCTCAATAGAATTATCTTGCCTCTTGGAAAGCCTCCTTCGATAAGCTTGTCAAATCCTTTTATGCCTGTTTTTACCCTGTCCATTTTATATTCCTATTTTATCAACCACATAGATAAAAATTGTTTTTGTTTTAGCTTCTATTTTTTGGCATGTAGTCTTGGCGCTAAACTTGAGATTTTTCCTTAATTCTTTTGGTATTAGAAAATATTTTGTAGCTTCGTTTTTGCCGCGCTGACTTATGTTAGTTTTTATATCAGCTACATTCTCAGAAAAAAGATGAATATTATTCATATAGCCTTTTAATTGGGTAGCTTCTTCATAATCTAAGGATACTTCAAAGATTACTTTGCCATCATCTTTCACTCTCGAGCTTATAATTGCCCCCATGCAAATTATCTGTTTATAAGTAGTATAAAAACTTTTCGGAGTCAAATGTCAAATTTTTTATCCATATTTTACTTTTATTTATCCTAAAAAGTCCGAATTGTTTATATATCTATGGTTTATGTGATAACTCTACTTTTTTGAGTTAACATGCCGTTTTTGAACAAATTAATGATAAAGGAGAGACTGAAGAAAGAAGAGCTTATGAGAAGCAGGATTGAGATATTTCTAATTCCAACCAAAATTTACAACGAGAAACTGCTGGAAATCGTCAAAGATGCAGTGCAGGAGTTTAAAGGCAGGATATTGTATATAAGCCTCAATAAACCAGCAGAAAAAATTATAGAAACCCTAAAAAAAGCCGATATTGATACAGAAAGATTTCTGTTTGTCGATGCCATAACAAAAGACATTAAGGCTGATATATCCAACCACGGCATCATTTATATCACTTCTCCTCAGAATTTTGTGCAATTCAATACAGAATTAAGTCAAATTCTCGATAAAGAAAAATTGAAGTGTCTTATCTTTGATTCGTTAAGCACTATACTGGTTTATCAAGCTGACTTAGCCATCGTAAAATTCACTCATGATGTGATTGCAAAACTTATCATGGCTCACTCATGTGGCAAATTCACTTGTTTGCTTGAAGATATGAATTCTACTTTAATAAAGGACGTTTCTATGTTTGCAGATGAAGTTATAGATATGGGCGAAAAGAGACAAGAAGCAGTTAAAGAATATGTCACTAAGAAAGAAGAGATAATAGCAAAACTAGAGAATGAATTGGAGGCAGTTAAGGAGGCTTATGCATTAAAATTTTTGTCAGAAGAATCTTATTTGGCTTCTAAAGAAAGAGTAGAAGCTAAACTGAGGAAATTAAGAAAATAAAAATCAAAAAGGGCACGAGGTGAATAAATTGGCTAAAAAAATACTGGTAGCAGATGACGAAGCAGAGCTTCAAGCATTTATAAGACTAATTTTAGAAGAGGAGGGTTATCAAGTGTCGATAGCTGGTGGTGCAAAAGAGTTTATAGGCATGATTAAAAATGAAAAGTACGACTTAGGCTTGATAGATTTTTTTATGCCTGAAATGAGCGGAAGAGCACTTGCAGAGAGGGTAAGAAAAGCAAAAATCAAAGAGCTTAAATTTATTTTTATGAATGTAGCGCATTTCGGTGCAAAAGGCGAAGAAGAACTAAGGAGACTTGGAGTTTCCGCTTATACTAATAAAATTGATAATGGAGATTTTAGGAAGCTTATAAAAGAAATAGTCTAACTATTTGTTTGTGAATAAAGATGGGATAAACAATAGAATATAATTATCCATGTTTTTCACAAAGATTTAAATAAAACTTATTTCAGTAAAAATCACAAATGGTAGAGTTAGAGTTTATTGACAATTTGGCAGATATAATTGCAATAATAATCTCAATCTATTCCTTGTACTTGGGATTTAAATTGACAAAAAAATTATATGGAGGAAAATTTACTTCTGTTTTGCCGCCGCTTATAGGTTCATTTGCCCTTATTTTCCTGAAGGCGATTTTTGAGATGATTTTTGAAACTTTGCTGCCAGAGTTAGGCGAAAGCCTGATTTTTGTTTTTAGCATACAAATGCTTCAGGTTGTTGCTGGAATTTTGCTGATAAACGCGCTATACCAGCTTTATCAGGTATCGTTTGCAACAGCGGGGTTTGTTGAGAGATAAAATGGCAGAGCTATTATTGGGGACAATTGCAGGGTTGAAAGTTGCAATCTTTTTTGTAGTCCTGATTTATATATATTTGGCTAGAATATCCTTAAAGAAAAGCGGCATTTACTGGCTGGCTTTGGTGGCGCTTGCATTTTTTGTTATGGCTATCAGGGAATTCTTGTATGTTATGGGCATTTCTATTGAAGGTGGGATACCGGCATGGATAGTCTCTCAGGATAATCTTGACTTGTTTTTTGGCCTCACTTTTCTGGTTGTAGCTCTTGGCTTCTTTTTCTTTTTCAATCACATTAACAAGAATATAAAAGATTACAGATAAGATAATGGCAGCCAAATTGGATTTTAAAAGTCTTGAGAATGCAGAGCTTTTATTGATTGTGGCTCCAAGCGACTCAACACAACAAGTCACTTTGGACATCTTGAATTACTTTGTAAATACAAAAAACAGCTTTTGCGTTTATGTAACTGTTGCAAAGCCTTACAATACAATTATGAATATTCTGAACAAAAGCGGCATAAAAACCGACAGGATATTTTTCATCGATTGCATAACAAGCTTATCAACAAGTAGTAATATTATGCGGGCAGGAAACTGTGTTTTTTGCCAGCCGCAAGCCCTGACAAATATTTCCATTGCCTTGACTAATGCAATAGAAAGCCTGCCAAAAGATGACGATAAATTGCTCATTTTGGATACTTTAAGCACTTTGATGCTTTATAACGAGGTTGGAACAGTAACAAGATTTACGCATGTGCTGACAGGAAAACTTAGGGCTTGGGGCGTTAAATCTGTGATTCTGACTTTAGAAGAAGAAACAGACAAAAAGATTATTGCACAGTTAGGCCAGTTTTGCGACAAAACTATAAACATTTAAAACACGTTCTGCTCGGGATAAACCCTAATCCCCTCCTTATCAACTATTTCCAGAGGGAACGTTTTTGTAGAGTGTCTTGAGCCTCTCAGCTTGTAAATTTCAATAGCCCTGTTTCTTGTGTCACCTCTCTTAAAGTTATACAACCGCAAAATGCCATCAACTTCAAAATCCAATGGCGAACCTTTGTCTTCTTCTACATCGTATTCTGCAACAAGCAGAACAGTAACGCCCCAGCTTCGCAGCATTTCAAATAAGTTTATGTGGGCTTCTCTTTTTGCCAATTCTGTTGGGAAGAGCAAAGAATACGCATTTATTGAATCAATCACGACCCTTTTTGCTTTGATGTATTTTACAGTCCCATATCTCAAACCAAAGTTCTTATTATGGACAGCTTTTCTGACATCTTTAGGCGAGATTTCTATTATTCGCAGTTTTTTTTCTTTTTCCAACTTTTCCAAATCCCAGCCAAAATTTTCCATATATTGCACTAGCTTGTTTCTCCTTTCTTCAAATGTCAAGTACAAACCATGCTCATTGTGTTCTACAATCCCTTTGATAAGGTATTGCAGTGCAAAAATACTTTTGCCGCTTCCTGGACCGCCAGCTATTAAATTAATGCTGTCTCTTATGAAGCCACCGCTCATTGCTTCATCTAAACCTTTTACTCCAGTAGGAACCCTCTCGATAATATCTGTATTCATAGAATAACATTAATTTTGTTAATTTACTTGTATAAAAACAATACTAATATTTCAGGATAAAAAATTATAAAAAGGGGATAAATTTTTCAAAATAATAAAAATAGTTTAGACTCATTAAATATGACAAACAAAATTTTTGTTCTTTTCCCAGTATCTTTGATGGTATTCCTCTGCTTTGTAAAATTCCTTTGCAGGCACTATTTCTGTAACAATCGGCTTATTATATTTGCCAGATTTGTCAAAAACCTTTGGTTTTTGATCATGCTCGGAAATCGGTGAGTTGGCGAGCGAGTCTTGCGAGCCTCGCATTCGACTGCGATTTACCGACATTTCAAGCTTTTCTTTTGATTTCAGCGCAGCTTGCTTTTGCTTTTCATTGTGATAGAAAATAGCTGAGCGATATTGCAAACCTATATCAGGACCTTGCTTATTTAACTGTGTTGGATCATGAATGCTCCAAAAAACATTGAGCAATTCTTCATAGGAAACTTGTTTTTGGTCGTATTCAACTTGCACAGCTTCTGCATGTCCTGTTTCATCTGAGCAAACATTCTCATAACTAGGATTTTTCAAATGTCCTCCTATATAGCCAACAGTTGTGTTTACAACTCCCTTTACTTTGTCGAATTTATATTCAACTCCCCAAAAGCATCCTGCTGCAAAAGTTGCGATTTGATTTTTTTGTTTTGGCATTTTCAAAAAAATTAAGGTTAGCTTATATTAATATTTTTTCCATAATTATTACAAAATTAAACCAAAAATATGCTCCCATCGGGATTTGAACCCGAGTCACAGCCTTTCTTTGTCTTTTTGGTCACAAGCTTTTTGCGAAGCAAAAAGGTTGCTCGAGAGGGCTGTATGATTGTCCGGGCTACACCATGGGAGCATGAAGCCTAGAAATTTACGAGATTTTTAAAGGTTGTGAATAGCCCTTACCTTTTTAAACACCTCTTTCCTACTAAAGCTCATGGACAAGAGATTTTTGCCTGTATCATTTAAAGAAGGAAAACAGCATTACAAGGATTTTTCACAGTTTGACGTAGTCTTTGTCACAGGCGACCCTTATTATGACCACCCTTTAAGCGTGATAGCAATCATTGCAAGGCTTCTGGATAAAAAAGGCTACAAGGCAGGAATCATAGCCCAGCCTTCAAGTGATGAAGATTACAAATCATGCGGTAAGCCAAAATATTTTTTCTGTATCACTTCAGGATTGCTGGACTCTTGGAAGAAGACATTGTGGATGACAACGGCTAGCTATACAGCCGCAACAAAAAATTTATATACAATGATTTTGAGATATTGACCATGGTCTTTTTTGCGGTGCGGAAATGAGAGAATATTTCATGGAATTTTTAGGTACAATGTTCCTTGTCCTGGCAATTGCATTGACCGGCAATCCACTTGCTATTGGGACGATGCTCATGGCAATGGTTTATATTGGAGGCCATGTCTCAGGCGCCCATTATAATCCGGCAGTCACAATCTCTG
>CAZSIU010000020.1:0-8651 GCA_964607225.1 uncultured Methanosarcinales archaeon
GAGTGAGCGAAGTGAACTCGCTCACAACTCACTCAATAATTTTTCGCCTCGAATACATTGACAATAAATAGGCGAGGTTTCGCGATATGGCAGAAAAGTGAAACCGAGCTCTAACATATGCCGAAGGCGGATTGAATTTTGTTAATTGTATTTAATAGTTATTTTTTATTGAATTTTCTTTTGTTTCTTTTTAATTTTATCGGAAATTTTATTTCCGAGAACCCGAAAATCTGCCAAATGGTGAGCGAGGTAGATGCGTGCGAGTCCACGAGCACGCTCGCGGACAACTCGAACCTCGCATCTCAGTGATTTTCGATGTTATTGTTTTTTAAGCTTCCCTGTGCGACTTCCAGAAGAAATAGCCGATTATCGCAAATGTGGTGATTGGAGCAACCCATTGTGGAACATGCAAGCCAAAGCTGTCAGCAAGCATTATAACACCAAGAGCAAGTATAGAGTACATTGCTCCATTTTTTAAGTACTTGTATTTCTTGACATTGTCTATGTTGCTGATTGTAAGCTGCCTCACAACCAAAGCGCCAATGCCGTTGCCTATCAATATCAAAGGTATGGAAAAAGTGAAGGCAAAAGCGCCAAGAACGCCATCAATTGAAAATGTCGCATCTATAACTTCAAGATAAAATATCTTGCTTATGTCAGTCATTTTGCTTCCTTCAAGCATCTGCCTTTCTGCCTTTTCAGCATTCTCCTTAAACCCATGTGTTATGAAAAAGGCAGTTGAGCCAACAACAGCGCCAAAAGCCATCAAAGGGTTTATCTTGATAGCCTGCCATACTATTACAGCTAATAAGACAGAAACAACTGCAAAAAACCAAACACCTTGCCTTTCAATAAACCTTTCTCCAATCAAGCCATAATGTTTTGGCTCAAGGAAAATCCAATGGAAGAACAAGAAAACAAGGAATGTGCCTCCTCCAGCAAGCAGTACAGGAGCAGATTGTTCAATAGTTTCTGCCACTTTAGGATCCGAACTGAAAGAAGCAGTAAAAGCACCAATTGCGCCTAAGCTTGGATTGTTAAGCCATATTATAAGCCATGGCAATAAGCCTCTTATTAAAAAAACAGCAATCAAAATGCCCCAAATCAAAAACCATCTTCTTGCTTTCTTGGACATTGTGCCAAGAACTTCTGCATTAATGATGGCATTGTCTACGCTTATGATTACTTCAAAAAGGCTTAAGCCAAGAACAATGAGGATGATTGAAAGTAAGTCCATAAATTTAAGCTATACACATCAGATTAAAAAGGTTTTGATAAAGGAAAAATATATATAAATTAAAGTTTTATACTTACTTATATGACAGGAAAAGTTATTGATTTAATGATTGTTAAATCCGAAGGTTACTATCCACTTGTACGAATAAAACCATTGACTGCTAGAGAATTGAGAAACAGAGATTTAGAAGAGTATCTTTTCTCAGTTGCAGTAAGCTTTAAAACATCTTCTGGAAGACCTTATACAGCAACACACTTCCAGAATTCATCAGTATCAGGCCCTGTTGTTAGGCTACGATCTGAATTACCAGAAGAAGAAAAAGATTTTGGAGAAGTCGAAAAAATAGTCCACAAGCTTATTGGAGGCTCACAACCAAGAAGAGAGCCTCTAATAACTCCAGGAGGAATACAAAATAGTGAGATATACTTTAATGTACCACTCACCCAAGGACAGATTGCAGATTTTGTGCACAGGTATGAAGAAGAGTTTAGGGATGTGGTAATAATACAGGCAGTTTTTTTGTATGTCCCAAAACTAGCTTATGAAAATTCCAATTTAAAGGGTAAATCAATTACTCCTGAAACAATAGTTTTTTATTGACTTTATCTCCTATCCAAAATTCTTCTTGGCATTAAAAATGCAATTACTAATGGAATTATAATAATTCCAACACCAAAGATTAAGTTATAAATTAAAGGATAATTATTGTAGTTAAGCAAAAAATCTGATTTTATTTGAATAAATAATAAAATTAAAATTATTATCGGAATTAAGTATCTAATAAAAAATCTCCATGCTGCTCCTATCTTTAATGTTGAATGTTGATTAATAAAATATGTTAACCTCTCGCTTTCAAAAAACCATCCAACAGCAATAGTTTCAAGCAAAACTGCAATTAAAATGTTGTAGTAAACAAAATGACTTACAATGTCCATTATGTAAAATCCAGGCTTTATGATAAACAACAAGCCAAATAAAAAACCAAACCCAGCAACAAATATTGCTGCATTTACCCTTTTTGTCTTGAATTTATGAACAAGCACATGAGCAATTGAATAAGCCAATGAAGCAGTTCCAAATATAAAAAATATTGATAAAAAAATAAAAAATAACAAACTTAGCAAAGTTGGCTTGTAAAATAAAGGCAAAACTTGTGCTAAAGTAGTAAATTCAGAACTAAAATCAGATAATGCTAATTTATCTAAACCAATATCTTGCTTTAGACTTAAAAAACCAAGAATTCCAAACAAAATAAAGCCAATCGCAATTCCAATTAATAATTCAAAAATTATAACAATAAAAGCATTGCCAACAATTAATCCTTTATTTCTTCTTGCAATAGCATGCATTATTCCAAAAGATAATCCTATAGAAATTATTGCCAATGAAAAAGAATTAATCCAAACACCTAAATTAAATAAATTTCTAAACTTTGGTTTTAAAAAGGAATAAATTCCAATTAACGCATTATCAAGAGAAAGAGAGTAGACAAAAAACAAAAACATCAAAATAATAAAAACAATAAATGTTGTCAAAAACCATTTTTTAATGCTTTCAAACCCATTTCTTATATTAAAAAATATCAAGAGCCATGTTAAGATTAATGCAATAAAAACAGGCAATGAAAAAGAGGTAAAGCCTCTAAAGCTATCAGAAACTTGAATTACATTATTAAAAAAATATAACTTTGCATCTTGCTTCCACTGCAAGCCAAAAGAAACAAAAAAATAAATAATATGCCATGATAAAATAACTGCATAATAACTCATTACAATAAAAGCATTAAAAACCATAAGCCAGCCAATAGAGCTAAACCATTTTCTTATTGAAGCAAACAAATCAACAACATTTTTATTGAAATATTGCCCTATAGAAAATTCCATTATTAGCAAAGGTACTCCTAAAACAATCAAAGCAATCAAATAAGGAATAAAAAATAGTCCACTTATTTTATAAGAAAAATAAGGATAAACCCATATATTGCCAATGCCAATTGCTGAGGCTACAGCTAATAAAACAAAAAAGAATCTTGAATTATTAATCATAGACCTAGTATTCCAATATCCAATTTAAATTTTTTGATTGTGAGAATTGGAGAGTGATGACAACATTTTAGATAAAATCAATAATTTAATAAATCAAAAAATATCTCTTCTTAATATGCACCCGTTAACTCATAAATACATCCCGAAAACAACAAAAGAAATATTCGGACAAGATGAAAGTTTAAAGAAATTAAATAATTTTGTAGTTAATTTTGCAAGAGAAAAAAAGAATTCTGCATTAATCTACGGGCCAAGCGGTACTGGAAAAACATGCTCAGTTTACGCAATAGCAAATGAACTTGGTTATGAAATCATAGAAGTGAATGCCAGCGATTTTAGAAATGCAGAGCAAATAAACCAAAAAGTAGGCAATGCAATAAAACAGCAAAGCTTGTTTGCAAAAGGAAAAATAATTCTTGTTGATGAGATTGATGGGTTGAGTGGACATGAAGATAGAGGCGGAGTACAAGCAATAACTAAGCTGATTGAGGATTCTACATTTCCAATTATATTAACAGCAACAAACCCTTTTGATAACAAATTTAGTTCCTTAAGAAGTAAATCAAATATGATTGAATTTAAAGCTTTGGATTATTTATCAATTTTTAAAATATTAAAACAAATTTGTGATAATGAAAAAATAAAATATGAAGAAGAAATTCTTAAAGCTCTTTCTAGAAGAGCAGGAGGAGATGCAAGAGCTGCAATTAATGACTTGCAACTGCTTGCCCAAGCTAAAAAAGAGCTAACAAAAGAAAGCTTGGAGGAATTGGCAGAAAGAAACAAAACAGAAAATATAATGACTGCTTTAAATAAAATATTCAAAACAACTGACTTGAAAATTGCAATATCAGCTTTTGATAATGTTGAAGAAGATTTAGATGAACAGTTGCTTTGGATTGATGAAAATCTGCCAAAAGAATACACAAAGCAAGAAGAGCTTGCAAAAGCATATGAAATGCTTAGCAAGGCAGATGTTTTTAACAGAAGGATTAAGAGATGGCAGCATTACAGATTTTTAGTATATATAAATGCACTAATAACAGCTGGAATTGCAGCTGCTAAAAAAGAAAAATACAAAACCTTAGTTGAATACAAGCCAACTGGTAGAATATTGAAATTATGGTGGGCAAAACAAAAAGCTGCAAAAAAGAAGGAGATTGCAGGAAAAATAGCATCAAAAACACATTCTTCCAAAAAAGAAATTCTAAAAAACACAATGCCTTACCTGCCAGTAATGTTTAGGAACAAAGAGATGAGGAATAATATTATTAATTATTTGAATTTGGATGAAGAAGAAATTGAGTGGTTAAAAACACAAGTTAAAATATAAGCTACTTCTTAACAATTAAACATTTAAATACCACAATAAAATTACTAAATAAAATGGAACTTCCAAAAAACTATAATCCGAAAATATCAGAGCCAAAATGGCTGGAGTTTTGGGAAAAGGAAAAAGTATACGCTTTCAATCCAAAAAGCAAGGCAGAGATTTATTCTGTTGACACTCCTCCTCCAACAGTCTCTGGCAAGATGCATCTTGGTCACTCATTTTCTTATGCGCAACAGGATTTTGTTGTTCGCTTTCAAAGAATGCTTGGCAAAAATATCTTCTACCCATTTGGCACAGATGACAATGGCTTAGCAACAGAAAGAATGATAGAAAAAATGAAAAATGTCAAAGGACAATTTATGAAAAGAAAGGAATTTGTTGATTTATGCTTAAAAACCTTAGAAAAAATAAGGCCAAGCTTTATTTACGATTGGAAAAGAATTGGCGTAAGCGCTGATTTCAATATTTTCTATACAACAATAAACGAGCATTGCCAAAGAATAAGCCAGCGTTCTTTCATTGAATTGTACAAAATAGGCAGAATTTACAGAAGAAGAGCACCTTTTATCTGGTGCCCTGAATGTCAGACAGCAATTGCACAAGTTGAGATGAAAGACAATGAAAGAGAAAGCAAAATGGTTTATATGAAGTTTGACACAAGCTTAGGTAAGCAAATTACAATAGCAACTACGAGACCCGAGTTGCTTCCAGCATGTGTAGCCATTCATATTCATCCTAACGATAAAAGATTCAAGCATCTGATTGGAGCAAAGGCAAAGATTCCATTCTCCGATAGAGAGGTTACAATTACAGCTAACAAAGATGTTGACATGGAGTTTGGCTCAGGCATAGTTTATCATTGCACTTATGGTGATATGGATGATGTAAAATGGCTTGAGGAATTGAAAATTCCACCAATTGAAATTCTAAACAAAGATGGCATTTTGAATGAAAAAGCAGGCCGCTTTAAAGGATTGCATGTAAAGAAAGCAAGAGAAGCAGTAATAAAAGCTTTGAATGAAGAAGGAAGAATTGCAAAAATTGAGCCAATAAAACATGTTGTAAATGTTCATGAAAGATGTGAGACAGACATTGAAATATTGAATACAGACCAGTGGTTTATTAAATATCTCAACTTAAAAGACGATTTTTTGAAATATGGCAGAAAAATAAAATGGTACCCAGAGCATATGCGTGTTCGATATGAAAATTGGATTAATGGCTTGAAATGGGATTGGAACATTTCAAGGCAAAGACATTTTGGAATTCCGATTCCAGTTTGGCATTGCAAAAAATGCAGTTCAATTATTGTAGCAGAAGAAAAGCAATTGCCAGTTGAGCCATTAATAGATAAACCATTAAAAAAGTGCAAGTGCGGCTCAAATGAATTTATTGGTGAGAAAGATGTACTTGATACTTGGGCAACTTCAGCTTTAACACCAGACATTGCAATTGAATTATTTGATAAAAAACTACAAAAAAAATTATTTCCAATGAGCTTAAGGCCACAAGCACATGACATAATTACATTCTGGCTTTTCAATACTGTTGTTAAGAGTTATTTCCACCATCAAAATATTCCATGGCATAATGCAATGATTTCAGGCTTTGCTCTTGACCCCCATGGTAAAAAGATGAGCAAGAGCAAAGGAAATGTTATTGAACCGCAAGTAATGATAAACAAATATTCTGCAGATTGCCTAAGGTTTTGGGCAGCTGGCTCTAAACTAGGAGATGATTTACCATTTCAGGAAAAAGATTTAGTAACAGGACATAAGTTTACAATAAAGATATGGAATGCAAGCAAATTTGCATTTATGCATCTTAAAGATTACAAATTGCAAAGGCCAAGCAAGCTTCATCTAACAGAAAGATGGCTTTTGTCAAAGCTTAGCAAAGTTATAAAAACTGCAACTGAAAATTTCATGAATTATGAATACTCTCATACAAAGCTTGAAACAGAAACTTTCTTCTGGCACACTTTTTGTGATAATTATCTTGAGATAATTAAAGATAGATTATATAATGTAAATAAAAGAGGAGAAGATGCAAGATTGTCTGCTCAATATGGGCTTTACCATACTTTATTAACAATCATAAAATTAATGGCACCAATAATGCCTTTTGTAACAGAAGAGCTTTATCAATTATATTACAGAAAGTATGAGAAAATAAAAAGTGTACATCTAACAAAATGGCCTGATATAAAGATGATTGACGAGCATGCTGAAAGGATTGGTGATTTTGTTATTTCTGTTATAGAATTTTCAAGAAAACAAAAAACATTAAAACAATTATCATTAAAAACACCGCTTAAAAAACTAATAATAAAAGCAAAAATAGAAGAGATTGATTTTGATGAAGTTGAAGCAGAGATAAAAGCTGCAACAAATGCAGAGCACATTATATTTGAGCCAACAAGAGGCAAGAAGCCTGAGAAAGATTTAGAAGTTGAGGTTGAGTTTTAAGAATTACATTAAAAAATTAATATTAAATAAACCAAAAAGACCCAAACTCTGCAAGTGTGATATGGGTGCCCCTTAGTGATTTCTAAGAAAAATTTAAATAGAAGTAATTAAAAGTTATAGGTGTAAAGAGGTGGGAGTTGGTTTAGAATGAATACACAAGGTACAGCAGTTTCTGGTATAGGAAGCGATTTAGCTACTGAATTGAAAAGATCATTTTTTAGTCGATTTGGAAGAAATATCCAAGGTACAGAAGTTTTTGGTATAGATAGGGATTTAATTGATAGATTAAAAGCAGAAGCTGAAGATGCTGGAATTCCTCATGCAGACATTAACGGTTTATTAGAATATTATAAACCTCAAGAAATAGAAGAGGGTATAAGATCAGTTAAAAGTGGTTCTGTGGCACAAAATTATAAGCTAGGTGTTCACAATCCCGAACTTAACCTATATCTTTTATTAAGAGAATTATCTGCTGGGAATAAACCAAAACAAAGACTCAATGTTAATGGACATACTGACCATGAAAATGCTTTCTCATACGAACCAATAACCACTCAAAAGTCAAAGACAGAAGTTTATAGACGGCAAATGAGAATGGCTCAGCAAATTACTACCGCTTTGAATTCGGCTAATATTGGTAGAGACTATACTGGATACGAAAGAGTATCAAGACTGCTATCAGGTTTAGAAAGAGATGTGCATGAACATGGAACCCATCTATTCAAAAATCAAAATTTAGCAACTAACTTTATTAGAGATATTGAAAATGCAATGTTAATGGGTAGAAGAGTTATTGTTCAAACTGGACTATACAATGGAAGAGATGGTTATAGTTTGCAAATTTTGTAATAAATCTTTTATAAATTTTCCATATTAATATTACATCCTCTTCCACCTAACCCCTTTTTTTGTATCCTCAAGAATTATTCCTTTTTCTTTTAATTGCTGTCTTATTTCATCAGCTTTCTCATAATTTTTTTCTTTTCTTGCCTTTTCTCTTTCTTCAATTAATTTTTTTATTTCTTTACTTAATTTTTCTTCTTTTTCTTCAAGAATTCCAAGAACTTTGTCAATTTCGTGCATGAAACTTATTATTTTTTTTGTATCATTTTTACCAACTTTATTTTCCATCATCCATGTATTTATTTTTTTTACAAATTCAAAAATATGAGATAAAGCAACACTAATGTTTAAATCATCATCCATTGCTTTTTCAAATTGTTTTTTTGTTTTTTGGATTATTTTGTTGATATTTTTATTGTCAATTTTATTTTTAATTTCTTTCAATTTAATCAAGAAATCTTTTAATCTTTGAATGGAATTTTCTGCTGCCTTAACTGCTTCTTCTGTAAAATTTAATTGTACTCTATAATTAGCAGAAAGAAGTAAATATCTTATTGCTTTTGGATTGTAATTCTTATTTAATAAATCCCTTAAAGTATAAAAATTTCCAAGAGATTTGCTCATCTTATGTCCATCAACAAGCAAATGCTCGTTATGAAACCAGTAATTGACAAATTTTTTCTTTGTAGAAGCTTCGCTTTGAGCAATCTCATTTTCATGATGAG
>CAZSIU010000021.1:0-3438 GCA_964607225.1 uncultured Methanosarcinales archaeon
TATTTTACGGACGGAACTAAAACGGCAATTAATAAGATAAGTAAAAAATATAAATTGCCAAGAGGAGCTGTAGAGGGTTTATTGAAGCCTGGACCTACTTTATCTCAGGAGTACAGAAGAGGCAATATAACTGCTAATCAATTTTGGAATAAATTCAAAAAAAGTTTGAATATTAAAGCAAAAAATAAGGAGTTAGCTGATATGTGGATTAAAAATTTTACAGTAATAAAAGGGACTATAAATGTAATTAAAAGATTAAAAAGGAAGGGTGTTAAAGTTTATTTTCTTTCCGATGCTGTTAAAGAACGAATTGAATATCTGCAAAGAAAATATAGTTTTTTGAATATTTTTGATGGTGGTACTTTATCATATCAAGTCCACAAGTCGAAATTTGAGAGCGATGACATCTTTAAAATTGCTTTGAAAAAGACAAAACAAAATCCAAAAAATGTCGTTTTTATTGATGATAGAGAACATTATGTCAAGAAAGCAAAAGAGCTTGGTATGAAAGGAATAGTATTCAAAAATCCAAAACAATTAGATAAAGAATTAAAAAAATATCTATAAAAATGATAAAGCTTGTACTGCTTAGACATGGGGAAAGCACTTGGAACAAAGAAAACAGGTTTACTGGCTGGACTGATGTGCCTCTCACAGGGCTTGGAGTTGAGGAAGCAAAAAAAGCCGGCAGAGTGCTGAAAGAGGAAAGATTTGTATTTGATATTGTTTTTACTTCTGTTCTTAAACGAGCCACTGACACAACTGACATAGTTCTCAAGGAAATGAGTTTGAAAATACCTATAGAGTATACATGGCGCCTTAACGAGAGACATTACGGGGCTCTACAAGGTCTGAATAAAGCGGAAATGGCTGCAAAGTATGGTGAAGAGCAAGTGTCGAAGTGGAGAAGAAGCTACGACATAAGGCCGCCTGCATTAGACAAGAAAGACAAAAGATGGCCAGGGCATGACCCAAAATACAAGGATTTGCATGAAAAACAAATTCCGGTTACGGAGTCGCTAAAGGACACTGTTAAAAGAGTTGCTCCTTACTGGAAAGAAAAAATAGTTCCTGCTCTGAAACAAGGCAAAAGGGTGCTTGTGTCTGCAAGCGGCAACAGCTTGAGGGCGTTGGTTAAATACATGGACAATGTCCCAGACGATGAAATTGTAAGCTTCAATATTCCAACAGGAATACCCCTTATTTACGAGCTAGACGATAATTTAAAACCAATTAAGCATTACTTTTTGGGCGACTCAAAAGAGATAGAAGCAAAAATACAGGCTGTTGCTGCACAGGGAAAAGCTAAATAAATTTTACCCTCTATAAAATCTTGCAGCATCTTCAGGCAAAACAGAATTTATAACAGCATTTGTTGAAATTTCAAAGCCGCCCCAAGTTGCAATTCTTGGTGTTATTTCAATATGAAAATGCAGGTTTTCTTTTTCTGGGCTGTGATGTATAAAAAAATTATAAGAAGCGTTTATCTTTTTTAGTTTTGAAAGAATCTTTTTTAATACAAATGTAATATCACTCAATTCCTTTTCTTCTAATTCCTGCATTGTTTTTTTGTGCTGCTTAACAAAAATCCATGCTTCATAGTTAAAGCGAGAAGCAAAAGGCGCAAATACTAAAATATTTTTTGTCTCAAAAATCTTTCTCTTTGATTTTGACTCAAGCTTTATTATTTCGCAATATGGACATCTCTTATATTTTTTTATTTTTTCTACCTCTTCCATTACTAATTCTGGCATTTGAGGCAATGCCATAACTTGAGTATGGCTATGAATTAATGAAGTTCCAGCATCCTTGCCATGATTTTTAAAAACATCAACGTATTTTATGCCTTTTAATCTGCTTAATTCTTTTATTCTAAATTTGTATACTTCAAATAGTTCTCTTATTTGTTGAACAGGCAAATCTGCAAGTTGAGATTTATGATTTGGGGATTCAACAATTATTTCGTGTATTCCATAAGAATTGCCTTCGGAAAAAAAATTTTTTGATTTAAGTCTTGAATTTCCTTTTTTTTCAACAGCCGGGAACTTATTTAGGAACCATCTTAGCTTCCAAGAACCTTTGTACTCTACTCTACCTATCTCTGGTGGTGTTAAATGCTCATTTGAAGGACAGAAAAAGCATCTCTTTTTATCGTCCTTTACTTCAACACTTTTTAACTCTCTTGGTCTTTTCTTTCTCTCTGTAGCATAGTAAACCCATCTATCAAGAATATAGTCCTTTCTTATTATACCCATATCAATAACCTTAAAATAGAATTATTTAAACTTTTTGGATGTATTTTGAATAAGCCATAAAATTATTGAATGGTTTGCAATTAGCTGCTTTGGCACAGAATAAAGCCATATAAGGTCTAGTAAATAATGAGACAAAATGCCAACAGCAAACAACAAAGCAGTTTGTGAGAAGAAAGATATTATTCCAACAATCAGCAAAAATTCAATCGTGTGAAATACAAGAAGTATGCCAATGTTTTTCTTAACCCTTTCTTTATCAAATCCGTCAATAAAATACTTGTAGCAGTCAAGCAAACTTAGGTTTTTGTGTCTGAAAATGCACCATAAATAATGGTCAAGGTCTATCAAAATGCCGCCAGCAAGAATAAATACTGCTTTCCAGCCAAACATTGGATAGAATACCAATGCCAAAATGAAGGAAACTAATAGATGTGTTGAAGGTTTCATTTCACTGCCGATTTTTTGGACATTTATAAATCTTTACGGTAAAATTTAAAAATAAGGTTAAACTCTTATAAATCATGGAACTCAAGTCAATAAAAAACAACATTCCCAAAGAATTGTATAATATTATTGAAAGAGAGATAACAAAACTAAGGCCTGCTCAAGCAAAATCAATAAAAAAAGGGCTTTTGCAGGGCAAAAATTTACTTGTATGTACGCCAACAGCATCTGGGAAAACTTTAATTGCAGAGCTTACAGCGTTAAAATCAATTATTGAAGGCAAAGGTAAAGCAGTTTATATTGTGCCATTAAAGGCATTAGCATCTGAAAAATATAAGGATTTTAAGAAGAGATACGGTAAGATTGCAGAAATAGCTTTGTCTATTGGCGACATTGACAGTTCTGACCATTATCTTGCAGAATATGATTTGATTGTTACAACATCTGAAAAACTTGATTCTTTGATTAGACATCAGGCACCTTGGCTTTCGAGCATTAAAACTGTTGTTATAGACGAGATTCATTTATTAAATGATTCTGAAAGAGGACCTACATTAGAAATTTTGATTACAATATTAAAAAAATTACTAAAAAATGCTCAGATAATTGCATTAAGCGCTACAATTGGAAATGCAGAGGAGCTTGCAGAATGGCTTCAAGCAGATCTTGTTGTTGATGATTGGCGTCCTGTAAAGCTGCATAAAGGAATTTATTATGATGGGAAAGTGGAGTTTTATTA
>CAZSIU010000021.1:3538-8632 GCA_964607225.1 uncultured Methanosarcinales archaeon
TTTTTCTCTTCAATAATTTCTTTCTTCTCTTTCCCAACAAACTTTTCTTTTAATTCCCTAAAAAATCCTTTGGATTTTTGGGGCCCAAAAACACCTTGTGTTTTTAGGGTAGCAAAAAATCCTTTCTCTTCTACTTTTTTAATTTCTACAGGTCTTTCTATTACTCTTTCTTCTATTTCACCTTCTTTCTCTACACTATCAGAAATCTTTGAAATTGCACTTTTCAGTTTTTCTTTTAGGAATTTGAACATTTTTATTGGTATTTTAATATATAGGCGAGCAGGTAGATAAGCGAGCGAAAGCGAGCTTTCGCATTTCACTAGCGAGCCAAAAGTTTGCCGAAGGCAGATTGAATTTTAAATTTTTCATTATTGGTTTAGTAAATGTATTTCTTAATGTTAACTTATTGTTTAATTTATGTTATTTTTTCTTTCTCAACGCATTATTAAATTAATTTTACAAAAAAATACGAAGAACTTTTATTCCTGTGAAACCAAACTTTGCAATTGCCTTTCAAGCTGTGCAGCGTGGCTTGTGAGCTTTTCCAGTTCATTTATCATTCGTTTTTGTATTTTTTGTATTTCTTCTATTTGATTTTGAATAAGTTTTTTTGCTGAAACAATGTCTTTTTTCACAACAATGCCTGCTCCTACATTGACAAGTAATTCTGATGTGTCTTTAATGTTTGCTTTTGCAAAAATGCCAGAGCTGAATGGAACAAATATTTCCTTTCCAGTATTAATTTTTTTGAACTCGTCTAAGCTGTTGCTTGTTGCATGAAGCTCCAGAAGCTGATGCGTTACAGCCTCTAGCTGATTCTGCAATTGCTTAATATGTTTATCCAGTACTTGAAATTCCATATAAAGCTCTTGTGTTTTCTTCTCTTTACCTTCCATTTTTTTACTTTAATTTTTTCTCAATCTTTTTATACATTTGCTCATAAACAATACCCATTGGCAAGCCTTCATGAGTTCTTTTAATAGTTTCTGCCAATAAAGGAGCTATTGATATAACTTTAAGCTTATTTATCATTTTCTCTTTTGAAATATCAATGGTGTTGGTGATAACTACTTCCTTAATTTGGGATTTACTTATTCTCGTAGTTGCAGGATTTGACAAAACACCATGAGTTGCAAGCGCATAAACTTCTTTCGCTCCAAACTTTAGCAGCAGGTTTGATGCTTCTGCTATTGAGCCTGCAGTATCTATTATATCGTCAACCAAAACAGCAACTTTTCCATTTATATCTCCTATGACATTTTCTACTTCAGCAATATTTTGCTCAGGCCTTCTTTTATCAACAATAGCAATAGGCGCATGCAGCACCTTTCCGAATGCTCTCGCTCTTGCTGCTCCTCCAGCATCTGGGCTTACAATAACAATATTTTTTAATTTCTTTTTAATTATATAATCTGCAAATAAAGGTATAACTTCAAGATTATCGCTTGGAATGTCAAAAAAGCCTTGCACTTGAGCAACATGCAAATCAAAAGTTATAACTCTATCAACTCCAGCAACTTGGATCATGTTTGCAACAAGCTTTGCAGTAATTGGTTCTCTGGGCTTTGTCTTTTTGTCTTGTCTAGAATATCCATAATATGGAATAACCGCTGTTATTTTATCTGGGGAAGATCTTTCCAAAGCATCAACCATAATTAACAATTCCATTAAGTTCAGGTTTGCGTCTGGTGATGTTGGTTGTACAACGTAAACATCACAGCCACGCACACTTTCTAAAACTCTGCAATAAATCTCTCCATCATGAAAGCGCTTGATTTCAACAGGAGTTAAAGGAACTTTCAGTATCTTGGCTATTTCTTCAGCGAGCTTTTTATTAGCTGTTCCAGATATTAGCTTGAAATGTTTCTTGAGCAAAAAACCACCCTTTGTAATATTTTTAGAATAAACAGCTGTTTAAAAAGATTTCGGGGGTTTAAGTCGATTTTGTTTTTTGTACTTTATAAATCTAATTATAATGTAAATAAATAAATAAGTTCCAGATAACAAAAATAGCCACATATTCCAACTAATTAAAGAAACAGAACCAGAGCGATTATATATTGAGTATATCAATAAAATCAGAATCAATGGCAGTAATATTATAGATATAATAACTTCCCATACACCTACAAAAAAACCAGTTGATGCATCAACTAAATCCTCTTTCTTAAACTTCATCTTACCTTCTTTCACCCCACTTTTTAATTCTTTTTTATAATTTTTAATATTGCTGTTTAGAACCTCTGGGAATAATAAACTTAAATGTCCACATGAATTACATTTATATTTTACATTTGTTCCATAAGTCCAAACTACAGGATTAGAAAAATCTACTTTAACATTAATTGAACCACATTTAGGGCAAATCTTTACATATTTCTCTTTTTCTGATTTTTTAAATTTTAGAAATATACTTTTAATTTTATCTTTGTTTAAGTATAAAATAGCAAAAATAAGAATAAAAACATATAAGGCAATTAAAGTTGGATTTATCATTAATATTATCCTTCAACAACATTACTTTTCTCTTCCACTTTTTGCTCTTCTTTCTTCTTCAAAACAACCTCTATTTCACCAAAAGGAACTTCCTGGATTAGCTCTACTTTGTTTTGCTGTGCTAAATGCAATAATGGTATAAAAGTGTAAACCTTATCTTCCTTTGATTCAGAAGGCAGTAGCTTTGAAAATGTCAGTTTGCCACCTAAAGCACTTATGAAAAATGACTTTATCCTGCCATAAACATCCCTTATTATCTGTGTTATGTCCCTTTTCTTTTTAGGCGCTTCCAGATTAAGGGGTGGGATAGAATGTAGCAGTCTTCTCTTCTTAACCTCCAAAGCCCTTTCTAGAGCCTCTACAAGGTCAAAAATTGAGACTTTTCTCTTCCTAGGCTGTGGAGTTCTTGGTATCAAAGTAGGAATTTCATCTAGCTTTGGTATTTGGCTTGTTTCGTCAAAGCCAAGCTCTTCCATCTCTTCTTCAACACCTATAAGCAGCCTATCAAGCTCGCTTAAATCCTCCCCAACAAGCTTGGTGGATTTAATTTTGAGCAATATAGCTGCTGCCAGCAAAACCTTGCCAGAAACCCTAAAATCATGCCCTTTAAGGGTTCTAATCATTTCAATATATTTCTGTGCTAAAATACTAACATCGATGTCCCAAGGATCCATCTGCTCAGTTTTAACAAGCTCGTAGATTATACTTTGCCAAGTGACTTCATCTGCTTTAGAGAATATTATATTGAAAATCCTTTCATGAGGGTCCATAAGCGATTTTTAGTGCTAATAATATATAAATTTATTTATTATTAAAATTGTAACCGAAAGTTATATAAACAAGATATATATGGACTTTACTATTGGCTGACGCTGGTGAAAACCATCAAGCTGTCCAAACACGATATGTATATTTTGGAGCTGAAAGATAAAATAAAAGATAACTATGATTCTATATCTGTAAATGTTCCTGTCAAGCACTCAAAGCGCTCTTTAGGAGAGATCGATATAATAGCAAAGAAGGGCAATAAGTTTGATTTATACGAAGTTAAGTGTTCTTACAGAATTTTAAAAGCAAAAAAGCAATTAAACAGGGTTAAAAAGTATTTAAAATTAGAAAATGCAAAAAGCTATTTCTATTGTGGGAATTCTAAGTCATTGGTAACTGTTTGAATAGGTGTTGATTTTTGAAATAATAATTTAATCTGTTGAGTTGCTTGCGAGAACGCTCGCAAGCTCGCGTTCAACTTTCGCAACAATATATTGTGCTCGGCGAAAATTTCCCTGCCAATCATTTTCGCCTCGCCTATTTATTCAGTGAATAACCATTGTAAGAAACCTTTTTATACCATCTATTAATACAAATCCTTCATTTGGGCCTGTGGTCTAGCGGTTATGACAACACCCTTACAAATATTTAAGAACGGTGTAGGTCACCAGTTCGAAATGTCGAGTTCACGAGACTCGCAAGCAGAAAATCTGGTCAGGCCCATTTCAAAATCAATAATTAAAATACCAATGAAGCAACAATAAAAAATTAAATCAACAAATCCACAACGACTTTTAGAAGCAAGCGTGAATAAAGTAATCCGTTGCGATGGTTTAAATGAATGTATAGGCGAGGCAAAAAAGTCAGTTGTGAGCGAGTTCGACATGCTCGCGAGAACGCGAGCTCGCGTTCAACTCAACGAGCTCACTCGCATGTCACTGATAGAAGATTTTTGCCGAGCAGTAAATGTTGAAAATTTGCTCCGCAAATTTTCGGATTGAATTAAAAAAGAATAGATTCATAACGAGATATTGCCGAAAGCGGATTGAATAAAAAGTTAGATTGGTATACCAATCAATTTTATTAATGCGCCAGTGATCTAGTGGCTATGATAGGGCCTTGCCATTTAAGCAGAAAGGCTCTCACCCGAGAATTTTAGCACAGTCTAAAATCGGGACTTCGAATCTCGGCTGGCGCATTTAAATTCTGCTATTTTACAAAAGAATTATAAACTAGATAGTAGTAACTTGACATAATGACGCATTTAGGAAATCTTGTTAAACGAGAATTTGAAAAACGGAATTGTGGATAGGGTTATGATCCTCAAAACGAAATATATACGCCATGGTATAGGATACTTAAATTTAGAGTAAAATATCTTAAAGAATTAGATGAAAAAGAATTAGTAGGTCATACAGAAACTTTACATAGATTAATAAAAGTAAGAAGAAGTAGAGTACTAGAAACTGCAGCAACTTTATATCACGAAATACAACATGCTAATTTTGTTCCTATTTCAATCATTTCATATGTATCGGTCTATTCTGGTACATTTTGGTTTGCATATTCCAATTCGCAAGGTAATTATAGAGTTGTGGTAGCAGCATTAGCAGCTACTGGAGGTACTGCGATATGGAGTCAGGTAATTCATAGTATCAATGAATGGTATGCTAATAAAAAAGAAATTAGAACGTTTGGAACAATGGATTAAATATTACTTATACTATTGATTTTTTCCCACACTCCACAACCTTTTCTTCCGTCACAATCAAATTAACAGCCACATCATGCATTTCTCTTGGTATTTTATCAATAACTTGAAAATCAAAA
>CAZSIU010000022.1:0-8474 GCA_964607225.1 uncultured Methanosarcinales archaeon
GCTCTTTCATAAAATTGTGCTAGTCTTGTTGATAAATAAGCAGGAAAACCTTCTTCGCCTGGCATTTCTTCCAATCTTGAAGAAATTTCTCTCATTGCCTCTGCCCATCTGCTTGTAGAATCAGCCATTAAAGCAACAGAATAGCCCATATCTCTAAAGTATTCAGCAATTGTTACGCCTGTGTAAATGCTTGCTTCTCTTGCTGCAACTGGCATATTGCTTGTGTTTGCAATCAACACAGTTCTATTCATTAATGGCTTGCCTGTTCTTGGATCAATAAGTTCTGGAAATTCTGTAAGAACCTCTGTCATTTCATTTCCTCTTTCACCACAGCCAACATAAACAATTATATCTGCATCGCTCCATTTTGCTAATTGTTGCTGGCTTACTGTATTATGAAAAATCATTGGAAAATTACCACCTACAAAATTATGAGTTATTGGAACAGTGATGTCGTACACTTCGCATTCTTTTTTGATTAGTTCCACTTTTTTTATTTCATCTTTAAAAACTCCTTCTAGTTTTAATTTTGAAATATGCAACTGACCATTAATTTCTTGTGATATATCAATTTCAACACATCCTTTGTTTATATCTTTCAGAGAATAATCAGTGATTGTAGGTGATAATATAAAGTCACCAACATTCAACCTCCAAGCTTCCTTTTCTTCAATACCATAAGAAGAAATTTTGAATAGTTTGTGAATTGGTGTTAATGTTACTGTTCTTCCAGAATTAGTTTTAATTTTAATAAGATAACTTGTTTTCCCTTTATAAACATCTGTTGCTATTCCATCTACAATCCTTTTTCCATTAAATGTTTTTATTCTTAAAGGATTTTTGAGCTTAATTAATTGTTCATGCTTATTTGATTCTACAACTTTATTATTTTTATCTTCTGAACATAATTCATATAACTTTTTAATTTCAATTAACTCATCATTAACAAAGATTAGTGTATCCCCTATAACACATTTACCAGCTCCAAACGGCCCAGGAATTGCTGCTACACCACCTTTAGCAAGAGGAAACAAAGCATCAAAAATTCTTTGCCCTGTTATTAAAGGAGTTTCTGGTTTAAGCTTTGTGCTTATAGGCCTTGTAATTCTTACAGGCCAATTGTGTTTGAGCCTTAACTCAAATCCATTATCTAGCTTGCCAATTATATCATTAACAGTAAATTTTCCAGATTTTATTTCTGTAATTTTTCCTTTTTGATTTGGAGGAACCATAATTTTATGTAGAATGCCGGGATTTTCTTCAACTTCACCAATAATTTGTCCTGCAGAAACATTTTCACTAGTTTTAACTGTTGCTTTAAAGTCCCATTTTTTTGCATAGTCAAGTCCAGGTGCATCAACTCCTCTTTTGATAAAATCACCCATTTGCTTTATTAAAACTGGCAAAGGCCTCTGAATACCATCATAAATGCTGCCAAGCATTCCTGGACCAAGCTCCACTTTTAATGGCTCTGCTGTATTTATAACTGGCTCACCTGGTTTAATGCCAGAAGTATCCTCATAAACTTGAATTATTGTTTTTTCACCTTCTATTTGAATTACCTCTCCTATTAAGTTCTCATTTCCAACTCTACAAACATCGTACATTCTTGGCTTTATGCCTTTTGCAACTACAACAGGCCCGGCAATTCTGTAAAGTACACCTTTCTCCATTCTATCTCCACAAATCAACGCCAATTGATTTTTTGATAAGTCTTCTTAAGCTGTCTTGCTCAACTTTTATTGATATCGGAATGAAAACAGGATCAACAGAAGCTTCTATCTCTAATCTTTGATGAGGCTCAAGATTCTCAATTATTTTTTCATCGACTACAACAACTCCAAGTTCTTTTCTCTCTTTTAAATTTTTTAAATCGTTAAAAGGTTTATCGCTTATCTCTATAATGTCTCTTATGCCTGCTAATTGAAATCCCACAACAAATTCATTTTCACCAATAACTGCAATTTTTACCATATTAAAACACCAATTGACTTTCAATAAATTCTTCGCTTAAGCCAAGTTGCTTGCCCTTTACAATTATTTTCAAATTTCTCACTTCAATGTCTTTTGCGAACATATAGCCAAGTATAACATCAATTGATAATGGGTGCTGATGCACAAAAAGTGTAGACTGACTTAACAAATATTTATAAAGCTCTGTTTCAAGAGTTATCAATGAACCACTTTTTTTGAATTCTTCGATACCTTTTGCAAGTATATTTTTGAATTCTGTTTTTTCCAAAGCTCTTGAAAGCTCTTCTAAATCATCAACTACTGCTAATGCCATTATCTTCAAATCGCTTAATTTACCACCAGACGAAATGATAAAATTTTTTATAATATCTTTTCCAAATTTTGCCTTTTTCAGCCTTAAAAGTGTCAATATATTTAGCACTTCAACTTCTTTCTGCAAAAAGTTTCTAAATAAAGCACCTTCTTCTGGCAAAATTCTTGAGAATTCAATTAAATGAGTGTAATAATATTTATCAAGCGCATTTTCAATTGACACTAAACTATTTTTTTCATTTAAATCTTTTAATCCATTTTTCAATAAATAAAAATCAACTAATTTATTATTTTTTAGAATTTCTTCAATGGAATCTTTTTTCAAAAGTGAAATAAAAAAATAATAGCTAAGAGTTCCTGCTGCTGTGATTGAATTTATTATTTGTTTTTCATTTGTATTTGTAAACTTTCCTCTTATAATTGTTTTAATATCCTCTATATCTTTTCTTTTTATGTACTCCTTAATCAATAAAGCCAATTCGTATGGTGAAATTTTTATTAGTTTTTTGAAAGATTCAGCAAGATTTCTGTTTAATGCAAGCTCCAATAAATCTGCTCCAGAATATTCAGTTGCTAATGCATTTATCTCTTTTTTATAATGCGACTCTTGTAAAAATTTTGCAATTTCACTAAATCCCATCTTAAGCATTTTGTGATAGTCTTCTTTCTTAAAAAGCAAAGATTTCATTACAGCAGTCCTTACATAAGTATATGGATAAAATCCAAGCTTAATTTTTTTAGGTTCTTTTAGTTTAAGCATTTTAAGCAAATAATATTTTACTTATGTTTTGCAATTCATTCTCTTTTATACTTTGCAAAATCGTTTCAAAGCTATAATCGACTCTTATTGTTTTTTCTTTGTTTTCTGAAATCAAGCCCCCACTTATCCCAATAGTTTCTACATTAAATTCTTTTAAGAACTTTGAATCTTTTTTATTACAATATATGTTTGCTACTTCAATTTCAATTTTTGCTTTTTCGAGCAATTTTTTAATTATTGATTCTCTTTTTTTGTCATCTAGACCATCAAACTTTTTTCTTGTTTCAACAAAAACATTTTCAATAACTTGCTTTTTAGCCTCAAGCAACATCTTTTTATTTTCCAACTCAGCAGATGCTAATTCTTGCCTTTTAATAGTATCAACAATTTTTTTCGTTTCTGCTTCGCTTTTTTCTTTCATTTCCTCAATTTTCTTTTCAGTTTCTCTAATTATTCTATTTGCTTCTTTTCTAGCTTCTGCGATTAGAGAGTTTGATTGCTCTTTTGCACTATTCAATATTTCTTCCTTTACTGTTTCCAAGCCCATTTTTGCTTAGCCGCCTTTTGCAAGGTTCAATATCAATATTGCCACTAATAACCCAAACAAAACCAATGTTTCTGGAATTACAGTAAGGAGCAATCCCCTACCAAACAGTTCTTCTTTTTCAGCCATTGCACCAACAGCTGCAGCTCCGATTGTGCTTTCTGCCATTGCTGCAGCAATTGCACTTAAGCCTATAGCAATCCCAGAACCGATTGCTATCAACCCAGTTGATATATCTGCTGCCATTTTTTTACCTCCTTATCAATTATTTTTATTTATTAATTTGAATTTTCCATCCATCGATAAATCCTTCGAATTTTCGATGACCATCAAAAATTTAAAAATTTTTGAGGTTTTGTGCTCGGCAAAAATTGTCTGAGTTGAATGCGAGCGTGAGTTGTTCGCGAGGTAGATGAGCGAGTGAGAGACGAGCTCTCACATCTCACTGCTCGTCGAACTCGCAAGCATCTCTCTCGCACGCAACTCACTAATTTACGCCTCGCCTATGTATTCAATAAATCTGGGGACTTTTGCATCAGCAAAATGTCACCCAAAGTGTCAACGAATTTATGTCGTTGAAGCGGTTCACTTTTATCACTTTGCTTCTAAAAGTCGCTCTTGTTTTATTGATTTTTTTTAATTGTTTAATATTATATTTTTTGTCATTGAACTTTATTATTCTTTTGCTCCAAATGGTTGGTACTTTTTAGCACCTCCTTGGAAAAATTTTGAAAAAAACTCAACATAATGAAGCCTTAAAGATTGCAAAAAGCTTGCTAATAAGCCTAACAAGATATTTATAATGTGTCCAATAAGTAAAATAAACACGCCAATTAATATAAAGAAGCCTCCTTTATGAAAAAATCCTTTAGCTGAATTGTTTATTACTATTGCTAAAATGACTGAAGATACACCAATTGCCATTAATCTCATGTAGGACATAATATTGGCAAATATGGTAGGTAGTTCGAATATACCATTAATACCTTCTTCTTTAACAATCATTAAAACAGACACACCTGCAAATACTGCCCCTATCAGAGGTGAGACAAAAATTTTACCAAAATATGACAATGCAAGCAATGCAACACCAATCTGTAAAATAATCCAGCTTCCCTTTTCATAGACTGCCTTCATGAACCCATGAGATTTGTATTCATTAATAAACCCGATTATTAAGCCAATGTTTACATGCACAACCCCAATTCCTATTGTAATGTACAATAAAGTAAACATATCATGAACTCTGCTCAATAAACGAGGCAATTCAAATTCTAAAATTTTCTCTTCTCCAAAAAACTCACCATATAAAAATCCAAATAAAATTGAAACAAAAGATGCAAGAAGTAATACGTTAAAAAAATTCTTTGCCTTTGGCATTTTCCTTTTTAAAATCCAAAAAATAATAAAGCTTACTATGCCATAACCAATATCACCTAGCATTATACCAAAAAATATTGGAAATGTCAAGAAGGTGAAAAAAGTTGGATCAATTTCCTTGTAATTTGGAATGCTGTATAAATCAATAAAGAACTCAAATGACTTTGCAAATTTTGGATTTTTAAGCTTTACAGGAACTTTGTCTTCTTTTTTAGCAGGTTCAAAATGCACAAATATCTTATTTTTTGTAACTTTGTTTAGTCTGTCTATTGTTTTTCTTAATTCTTCAGTTGGAATCCATCCCTTTATTAGAAAACTACTTTGAGTTGATGCAAATTTCAATGGCGCTTCTGCTTTCTCAAGCTGAATGCTTAGAAATTCGTCTGCTGCTATTAAAAATTCTTTGTGCTCTTTAGCTAATTTTTCAAAATTTTTTTTGATACTGTCTTTTTTATTTTGAAGTTTTTTTGTTTCTTCTTCTAATTTTTGTAGATTAGTTAATGCGTTTCCTTTGAAGTTGGCTATATTTGAGAAATTTATTACAGAAAAGCCTAATTTTTGTAAAAGATTAAATGCATTTTCTTTATTTTTTACGTCAACAAATAAAGCCATAAAATTTCTTTTTTTAAAAATAGAATCAAAAAGCATAAATTTATTTGTTATTTTTAATATTTCTTCTTTAAGATTTTTTATACTATTTTTATTCTTCAAATAGCCTGTAAAGTACGCCAATGATTTATAAGATGCAAAAGATTCAAGTGGTAAATTTATATCTTTCAAAATTTCAAGTTCCTGCCTTGTTGCTTGATTTTTTGTCAGTTGGTCTTCTATTTTCTTTAATTCATCAAGATTTACGGTTACTTCCTCACTTAGTTTTTTTGTAGTCGATTCTATTTCCAGTAAACCCTTTTTAAATTCAAATTGGATATCTTCTTTCTTTATGTTGAATGTTGTCATTAAAGCTCTAATCTTAACTAGAATTTCAGAAAGCTTAGCTGCGCTTTCCAATGGCTTTCCGATATCAGCTAATTCATTTTTTGAATGCTCAACAATATGCAATATCTTTAGATTATGAAGCTCTTTAATTACAGTTTCTTGCATAACATTAGGGCCTGTTATTATAACACTGTTCATCTGATATGGCCTTAGCATTTAAACCAGCCCTTCAAATTTTATCATTACAAAGTCAACAGCTTTTGCAATATTTTTTTCTGCCTTTGCTTTTAGTTGCTTTACTGCTATTTTTCCTTCTGCTAATTTTTCTTCTCTAATGAGCTTTGCTTTTTCTCTAAAATCAATTATCTTTTTTTCTTGAGCTTTCTTTATTTCTTCTTCCTTTGCAGACAATAGCTTTGTAGAACTCCTTATTGCTTCTTGAATAATTGCTTCTTTTTCTCTTATTGCTCTTTCTATAATTTCGTCTGCTCTTTTTTCAGACTCTCTAATTTCTGTTAAGATTTCAGCTTCCATTTTTGGCAACCGCTTTATAAGGGTTATATATAAATATTATTAGTTTTACTTTAACAAAGAAGTATTTTTTAAGGACTTTATAAATATGTCGAAAATAAAAAATATTTCCAAACACCCAAAAATTAGAGATTTTTTCCTGTATTGGAGGTAAGTTTTAAAATACTATCAAGATAACTATTTATTTATGCGCCGGTAGCTCAGCTTGGAGAAGCTAGCGAGCACTCGCCTTGCTTCGTGCAAATAGAGCGAAAGGTTCCTAACCTTTAGGCCGGGGGCATGGATGGGTGTATGCCCTTTCATCCCGAATTCGAATCCTCCCCGGCGCGTTTTCATTATACTTTAGGATTATTTCACATATTTTTTAACAATCTCCATAACCCTTTTACCATCAACCTTGCCCCTATATTTTGCCATCACTAAACCCATATAAGCACTTATACTTAAACCAGGTTTTTCCTCAATTAGTTTCTTGATTTCTTTTTCCAAATCTTTTTCAGAAATAGATTCAAATTCTTTCAAGTTAACTTTTTCATTTTTTATTTTTTTAACTAATAACTCAATTATTGCTTCTTTTGCTATTTTGTCTTGGTTTAGATAGTTTAAGACTTCCTCAAAATCCTTGTTTTTCAATATTGACGAGTCAAGGTTGAATCTTGTTTTGATTTCTTTTGGAATGCTTATTAAAGTGTTGGCAATTATTGATGGTTCAATATCAAATTTTTTAGCTAGTGATACAAAAAATTCATTATCAACTAATTCTCTTGCTAATTCTTTTGTTATTTCATATTTTTTTGAAAATTCATCGACTTTTTCAGTCAATAATTTTGGAAGTGATTTTTTCAATTCATTAATATAATTTTTGTCTATTCTAACTGGTAATATGTCCGTTTCTGGGTATAAGCGCGCGGCTCCGGGCAAAGGCCTTAGAAATGATGTTGTGAAATCTGACTCTGCCTTTCTTACCTGTTTTTCCAGCTTTTTGCCATGTTTTATTGAATCAATTTGTCTTTTTACTTCATATTCTATAACTTTTGGAATACTTCTTAAGTCCTGAAATCCCTTTATTTCTGTTCTTGCACCGCCTTCAATTGAGATGTTGACATCCTGCCTTATTGTGCCTAAACCTCTTTTTACTCCTTCAACGCTTCTTAATACCATTCCAATATGGCTAGCAACTTCTTTTGCATGCTCAGCACTTTTAATATCAGCACTTGTTGCAATTTCTATCAATGGAATTCCCAGTCTATCTAATCTGTACCTGACAAAATCTTTGCCTTCCTCTATTTTTTGAGCAGCCTCTTCTTCTAGGCATATTGTTGGAATTCTAACTCTGCCTTGAGAAGTATCAATAAAGCCATCCATTGCTACTAAAGCAGTCCTTTGAAAACCACTTACATTGCTGCCATCTACAACAGTTTTGCGCATCACTTGTATTTCATCAATAATTTTTGCATTAAGCAACAAAGCAATTTTTATTATTGTTTCTAGAGCTTGCTTGTTTAATTCATGAGGAGGCTCTTCGTCTGTTTCAACTAGACAAACATCTTCAGAGTTAGCTTCATAAATTATTTTCTTTTTTTTCATCATTTCAAATTCAGCAGCAATATCAATATCGCCTGTTTCGCCAGCAACTGCCTTTAGTTTTCTCTCTATTATTATATCCGGTTCTTTGTCAGAATTCAAAGTGAGGCAATTGCAAAATAGTTTTTTTCCTGATAATTGTTGATGAATCTCTAAGCCGCATTTAAATCCAAGCTGTTGATAATTAAGTTGCATTTTTTCTTTCCACAGGTTTTTTGTCTCTTATATATTCTGATAATATGATTCCAATTAATCCGCCAAATAATCCACCTGCCATAGCACTTCCTGTTTTGGCATAAAAACTATCTTTATTGTAGTCTGGAGTAAAATATCTTTGAATTGAGATAGTAAGTGGAGGGTAATATTCTCTAAAATAATAACCCCCTATACCTCCTAACAATATCATACCTCCTATTATAGCTCCTCTAATATAATTTCTCATTTCCTCTCCCA
>CAZSIU010000023.1:0-8438 GCA_964607225.1 uncultured Methanosarcinales archaeon
TATAATACTCGCAAAGCAAACTTTTTCCGAATTTCATTCAGGAAAAAGTCTCGTCGTTCCAGACGAGGTTTTTCTCAGGGTTGCCGAGAAAAACTCGCTTTGCTTTGGGCATTATACGAACTTTTGGGGCTCTTTAGAATAATAATTTCGGTTTTTTACTCGCTTTACTCATAAAAAACTTTCCAAGGGCACTTTTATAACGTTTGACTAGGCTTATTTCATATAAAGTTGTTATTTTTTAATGATTTTAACGATGATAACTCGGATTCACTCCAATTGCTTTCATCTCTTCATGGCCACATTCATTGCAGCGATAAACCTCATATTTAGAATTACCACTCTGAATAATTCCTTTTTTCATCATTTTCTCATCGCAATGCTTGCATTTCATTTCTCTCATTTTTTAAATTTTAAATATGGTTGTTTATATAGTTTTGGAATTTGATTATAGACAAAAATTATTCCCTAGTACAAACCCCAATCTCGTCTTTTATTTTATCACTTAATCTGCATTTAAAACCAACAGGACACTTAAATTTAGTGTTATCACATTCACATTGAGGAGAGCAAACAGCAATGCAAAATTCAGCATCGGTTCCTGCGCATGGCGAGCCACAATCATTCCAATTTCCTCCAGCTTGAGTACATTGCAGCTTTGTAATGCCTGCTACACCGCCACAATCTGCTTTACAACCATCCTCTTTTTCATTATCTTGGCAAACATTGTCGCCGCAAAAAGGGCCTTGTTTTAGTTCTTCTTGAGGCTTACAGCTTATTAAAAGAAATAGAAAAAATAGCAGTGAAATTATAAAAATCTTTTTCATTTGTAATGTTGAATTTTTATTGTTTTTATATTTTTTTAAATTTAATTTTATCGCCGATATTTATATTATTTTTAGTTGTAAAATTGATATTAACTTCTAAAACGTATTTTGAAGGCTTTGCTGATGTGTAAAGAGTACATGAATCTTCTAAGCAAGGAACTGCATTTTTTATGCCAACAATTTCAAAATTTTTATCAATAAAAATTATATCTAATGGAATTAATGTATTTTTCATCCAAAAATTTAGATATTCTTCATTTTCAAAAATAAAAAACATTCCTTCATTCGCATTTAATTTTTCTCTGAACATCAATCCCTTCATTCTTTCTTCATTATCGTCAGCAATTTCAACTTTAATTTTTATCATTTTTTCTCCATTGTTAATATAAATTTCACTAAAATTTTCTAAATTATCTGCACAGCTGATTAAAAAAATCAATAGAAAAATCAACAAAATTTTTTTCATAAAAATCCAAAAAATTTACAAGAATTTAATATTTTTGTTTAATTTTTGCAATTAAAATTTATCGAAATATTTAGTTTTTTATTATATTTTTTAGTTTATAATATATAATTTATTATATTGTTTTTATTAATACTTTTGAAATAGTTATTATTTAATAAACATAAATCAAAACATTGTTTATAATCAATCTATTTTTAAATAATTTTTATAAAATATATTTTGTATTATGCATTAAATATATTCTTTATTTTCTATATAGAAAATTTTTAATAAAATTGATATTATATAGTAAAAAGTGAGAGTTCGTATATTAAAAATGAGTATAAAATAAACTATATAATATACAATATTTTGATGATAACGAAAAAAGTAGTAAAATAGCACATTCAGAAACAACTTAGTAAAGAATTTCTTGATATAAATTATAGTCACAAACAGGCTAAGATAATAAAATAATACAAAAAGCAGCAAATAACTACCTAAAGCAAGAGCTTTCAAGTAAAAGTGAGACTTAACTATAAAAGTTAGGCACTATGAAAATTAGTATATAAATTTGCTTTTTAAGCTTTATAAAGCTAAAATTCTGCCTAATTAAACATCCCAAGCAACTACCAATAAACATATAAACTCAAACAAATTAACAATAAAGTGAGATTTTAAAATAAAATGTATTATTCAAAAAGCTTGGAATATATCATAGGGAATTATTATCCGCTAAATTCCTATTCAACAATAAATTATTTTTCCAAAAATGTCGATAACTATTTTGAGAGAGACAATGTAATAATTTTTGAACCCCAATATACAAGAAAAAAATCAACTATTCCATATACAAATCAACAACAATACCAAGCACCATATCTAACAACTCACTCATTTACACCAGAAATTTTCTTAAAACCGCAAAGACCAAAAACAAGGTTTGTCGTCGATAACGATGAAGCAAGAAGTATAGCAGAAGAGATTTTTGAATTGATGATGAAAAACCCTATGCCACTAAATATATCAATCAACATTCTGCAATTTGATGAATTCAAAGCATTGCATTCAAGCTTTGGCGCTTGGAGCAACGGAATTTTGGGCTTTTCAATAAATGGCTACGAGAAAAAGATCTTTATCAGAGAAAATCATTTAGATGCTTTGATGCTTGTTATAGGCCATGAAATTGGACATGTTCTTACAGATACATTGCCAAATAAGCACGATGAAGAGGCAAAGGCTTTTGCTTTCTCAATAGAGTGGGCAAAGACAATCAAAGAGCACAATGTAGCAAATTTGGATTCAAGCATTAAGGACGAGATTGACTTTCAGCCAGCAAGAAATGGTTTGCATGATATTGCGTTTAGTTTTGTGGATTTTATGATTAGAAAAGGAAGAAAAGCAATGCAATTGCACAGTGATTTGGTGAAGAAATACATTTCTGTTTTCAATACTTTTTATCACCCCAAATAACTAAGCTTTTTCTTCTCGCTTACTTCTTGCGCTTCCTGGCTTTTTTGTAGTATTGTCTTGAGTTTTTCCTCAAACTTCTCAGCTTGCTCTAATAATGGTTTATAATCCAAATCCATTCCAAGGTACTTGTCAAGCGCTTCGACAATCTTTGCAGACGCTTTACTGTCTGGCAAATTAGAGTGAGTTTCAGCAAAAAGACAACTTACAGGAGTTTTTTCAACTCTAAGGAGTATAGCTCCTGTTACTCCAATAATAATGCCTTCTTTCAAAGCTTCAATTCCAGCTTTTTCAAATATCTTGGCATTTTTTTCATTGTTTGCATAATAAAATACTCTTAAGCCTTCACTTTCTTCACCAGAGCCAACTCCTTCAAGGCTTACTATTTCTTTTGCCTGCAAATCCGAAGCAATCTTACCAATAGTAGATGCCATATCCCATTCATAATGCGTAGCTGCAGTTATTGCATGCAAAATCACAATATTATATTTTTGATTGTAAAATATGCCAAGAGGCTCAACAACCTTGTTTTCGTGTATTGCAACCATTGCAGGCATATCATTAAACAAAATCTTGCCTATTTGCTCTGTTTTCAAATGCTCAATCAAGAATTCTGATGCAATTGTACCTACTAAACCAAATCCAGGAAAGCCTTCAATTATAGTGCAATTTTTTGGCTTTTTCCATAATTTAACTTCCATAAGACACCTCTTTTTTATGCTGCTTTTCTAATTGGCCTTGTTCCAATATATTTATACAGTACAAAGATATTCCTAAAAATCTGCATTAAATCCTTGTTTATTTCTTCTTCTACAAACTTAATTGAATCTTCAAATGGTTTAATCACGTTTTTTATTATCCTTTCTCTTCTTTCCTTGTCTTTTACCAAATTATTAATAGTCTTTTTAAGGTTTTCTACAATTTTTTTTAAGCTTGTCATTTCATCTTGGAATTTTGCAATTAGTTTTGAAGAGTAAGAAACATCTTTGCTTATTCTGTCTATAGATTCAAAAATAAGTTTTGCCAAAGAAACAACATCCTCTGGCTTAATTCCTTGCCTTTCTATTTTTTTCATTAAAAATGTTTTCTGCGGAATTACCTTTTTTACCTTAATTGCTTCAACCTTTATTTTACGGTTTAGGTTTTCCATACTCCTAAACGTAATTTCTTCAAATGAAAACTCATGCTGTGCTCTTTTTTCAGCTTTCCACCTTAGTTTTCTTAATTGGTTGAGAAGATGTGCACTTGCTTTAACTAGTTCTTTTTCTGCAAAGCCTAAGCCATGAATAACTTTTTCATAATCTTTTATCTTTTTATCAATATTTTCTTTAGCCTCTTTAATGTTTTCTAATTTTTGATTCTTTATTTTTATATCAGCTGAAAGTGCTTTTTCCTTCTCAGCAATTAACCTTGCTTCCTCTTTTTCACATAACCTAAAAACATGACGCAATAATCTAAAATAAAGATAAAGAATAGCGCTATCGTAAAAATTTATCAGCTTTAATTTCGTAAAAACAGTCTTAATCTCAGTTGCCAACAACACAATAGTATGCCTTAGCTTTAGCAAATTGCCGATGTTTGATTTAATGCTTTTTCTTAATCTTTTAAGTTCTGACTTTGTTTGTCTGTAAAGTGGGAAAATCTCATCAAGTTTCCAACTTTCTTCCCTTATTTTTGTTGTTAATGTATAGTCTGGTAGCATACGATAATATTTAAAGGGGAATATTGCAATAACCATGCTAATTTCTGCTTCAAATTTCTATAAAAACCTTTCTAAAATAGAAATGTTTAAATATAGGTTTTGTCAAGGCTTGGTTATAATTGAAAAAGGTGATAATATGACAATTTTTAGTAGCAAGAAAGGGATTGTTACACATCCAGCAATGATGTTTGCTATTGCGCTAATACTTGGGCTTGTTCTTGCATATCTGTGGATTAACTATACAACAATACCAAATCCATTCTGTCCCTAAATTTTAAGAATTTTATTTTAGATATTTATTCTGTTTGTTATTTGAAATTTTGAAGTATTAAAATATAAACTCACAATATAAAAAATTGCAAAATAAAACAATAAAAAACAAGACTACAATAAAATCATTTTATAACTCCATAGCAAAAGTAGCTATCATTAAGAAAATACCTTCTATTATGAAGATTATGTTGTAAGCAGCTCTATTTAGCCAATTAAATTGAAACCATGCTGGACCTATGCCAAAACTGTGCAATAAAGGAAATAAGCCGATTATTAAGACAGTAATCGCAACACCAAAAGACCACCATCCAATAATATTGCTGTTTGTTATTTCAATTATAGAATTAATGGCTAAGTAAAATCCAGCTCCAGCAACAATCCATATTAATAAAGGAATCGGCCATTCATTCAAAAAAGTGAATTTGCCAATTATTGGCAATAATCCAAGCAAAAATATAATAGCTCCAACCATACCAGAAATCCAATCACGCATTTGCATCATTTTAAAACCTCTTTTTTGAGAAATTATTGACTAGCCTGTGCGAAAGCCTCTTTCTCTATGCCAGCTATTCCATTAATTATAATTCTCATACCTTGAGCAATTGGCCTCATATTCTTTGCTATCCATGATTCTATTTTTTCTATATCATTAAGTAAACTTTGAACATTTGAACGGGGCAGGTTATGCTCTTCAGACCATATTATTAAAAATTTCCTAAGGTTATTCAAATTAAAGAGTATTTTTAGTATCATCATTATATCCCTTTTCTTAATCATATAAGAATTGTAGAAAGCATCCTTTAATGCGTCTCTAACTCTAATGTAGTCCTTTTCAAGCTCTCCCTTTAAATCTTCTTCTTTTTTTCTGGCGTATTTTATAGTATCCGTTAGTTTTTTTATATCTATTGCAACTTTTTCCAGAACTTTAATATCTTTCTTTTCCCTATTTATTTCCATTCTGATAGCAAATCTGGCAAGTGTGGTCTGAGTGATTTCTTTTTGAAAGCGTAGCCTTATTGCCTCCATAAATCCTTTGTGGCTATTCTCAGATTCGTCAAGAATAAGCAGAATTAATTTATATTCCTCTCGGTCTTGAGCCTCAGCCAACTTTGTACCTTCGTATATGCTAAGGGCAAGTTCTCTTTCCAAATCTTTAAGAACCTTATTTTTCCCTACTGCTTTAGAAAGTTCTTTTAAGTGCTCTATGATAAGCCTTTCATTCTTAAGTATTTGGTTATCAACCGTAAGTGCATTAAAGAGTAATTTTTCAGCATATTCAGCCGATTGTTGCACTTCTTTAATTAACTTATTTAAATCCTCGAGTGCAGATGTTACTCTATGTTCAGCCACCTTCTCTTTTATTTTTTTATAAAGATCATAATCTTCTCTTTTCAAGAGAAAAACGAGTTTCCTAGATTCAAATCTCTCTTTCCAAGAGGTCATTGTTAATCCTCTAAAAATAGTAGAAAAATACTTAGTATAAAATCCCAATTTCATTCACCTTTTTATTTACCCTAACCCTTTTATTTATTTTATTTAAATCTTTCCTTTTTGTTGAGTTTTTGAGAGTGGTAAATAAATAGGCGAGGCGTAACTTAATGGCAGAAAAAGTTACGCCGAGCACTAACATATGCCGAAGGCGGATTGAATTAAAAATAAAAACTATAATAAACATAACTAAATCACCTTATTTTATGTTAAATGAAGAACTGCAAAAAGAAATCTATTTCCCTTATTCTAAAGTAAGAGATATACAAAGCGATATGATTTCTGATGTATATAATGCAATTAAAAACAAAAAGCACATTCTAATGCATGCTCCTACTGGAATTGGCAAGACAATTGCTGTTTTGGCTCCTGCATTGTCATTAGCAATGAAAGATAACTTGACAATCTTCTTCCTTACATCAAGACAAACACAGCATAGAATTGTTATTGACACATTAAAACAAATAAAACAAAAATTCAATATTAGCTTTGAATGCGCTGACATTATTGGCAAGAAATGGATGTGCTTGCAGAATGGTGTAGAAGCAATGTCAACAAGTAATTTCCATGAATACTGCAAAGCATTAAGAGATGAGAGTAAATGTGAATATTATTTGAATACAAGAAAGCCAAATATGCAGCCAACTATCGATGCAAAGCAAACAATTGAAGAGCTTAAGCTGATTGGTCCTTGTCACGTTCAAGATTTTACCGAAAAAGGAAAAGGCAAGAGAATGTGCCCTTATGAGTTAGCGACTTTAACTGCTAGCAATGCAAAAGTAATAATTGCTGATTATTACTATATTTTCAATCAAACAATAAAACAGAGCTTCTTGCTTAAAATAAAAAAAGAACTAGGGAATATAATACTTATAGTTGATGAAGCTCATAATTTGCCGAATAGAATAAGAGAGCTTTTAACTCAAAAAACATCCAGCTTGATAATTGAAAATGCAAAAAAAGAAGCAAAAAAATATGGTTATGAGGAAACAATTGAAAATTTAGAGGTATTCGAGAATGCACTTTTTGAATTGGCTAAAAACATCGAAAGCGAAAGTACTGTTAGCAAAAACGATTTAATTGATAAAATAAACAAGAGTAAAAATTATGATGATGTTGTAGCAGAACTTTTATTTATTGGTGAAGACATAAGGGACAAGCAAAAGAAGAGCTTTGTGTTGAGCATTGCAAAATTTCTTGATGCATGGCTTGGCTCTGATATTGGCTTTGGAAGGATTTTATCAAAAGCAATTGACAAAAAGCTTAAGGTAAGCTTAACTTACAGATGCTTAGACCCTTCAATTGCAGCAAAAGAAGTTATTGAGAGTAGCTATTGTACACTACTTATGTCAGGCACTTTGACACCAACTTCAATGTACAAAGACATTCTTGGGTTTAAAGACAATGTTATTGAGAAAGAGTACAAAAGCCCATTTCCAAAGAAGAACAGGCTTAATTTGATAATACCTAAGACAACAACAAAGTTTGTTGAAAGAAATCAAATGCAATTTAAGGAAATAGCCAAAGTTTGTGACCATATTATAAATTTGGTTAATGGTAATTCCGCAATTTTCTTTCCTAGTTATGAGTTGATGGAAAGCATTTCCACGTATTTAAAGTACAATAAACCAATATTTATTGAAAAACAAAACCATACAAAAAAAGACAAAGAAGAGCTATTGGCTGCATTTAAAAGCTATAAGGATGTGAAATGCGAGAGCTCGCATCCGCTCGCTCATGTCACAGGAGCTGTTTTGCTCGGCATCTCAACAGGTTCTTTTGGAGAAGGGATAGATTTGCCTAATGTGCTTAAAGCAGTCATTATTGTTGGTTTGCCTTTGGAGAAGCCAGATATTGAGAAAAAGTTACTAATTGAGTACTATGACGACAAGTTTGGCAGGGGCTTTGAATATGGCTATGTGTTACCTACAATCACAAAGTGCCTGCAGAATGCAGGACGTTGCATACGCTCAGAAACCGACAAAGGAGCAATTATATTTCTTGATGAAAGGTATGCTTGGCGCAATTATTACCAGTGCTTTCCAGAAGATTGGGAGATTGAAGTTACCCTTGATTATGAAAGCGCTTTGAGGGAGTTTTTCGGGAAGTAAATGTCCTAAAATAGAAAGGTTTTTATATAAGTTATACCATATAATTATATGTATATAATATGATAGAACGTGAAACTACTTTGCGGGCATGGGGAAATTCAATCGGATTAGTCATACCTAAAGAA
>CAZSIU010000024.1:0-8410 GCA_964607225.1 uncultured Methanosarcinales archaeon
GAGTTGCGTGCGAGAATGCGCACGCTCGCATTCATCTCAAGCTCGCGTTCAACTTAATGGAAGAAAAACCGATCGACATGCGAGTGAGCGGAGGAATGCGAAAGCTCGCTTTCGCTCGCTTAACTACCCGAACTCGCTCACAACTTACTCGAGCACAAGATTATGCGACGAAGTCGCGGATTGAATAATTATTATAAAATCATTTCATTAAAAACAAAATCAATAAATTTAATAAATATACAAAAATATCTCTGCTTAAATGCCGAGGTCGCATAGCCTGGCCATTGCGGTGATTTACTTATAAGTAAACTGCAAGATTGCTAAGGGCTATGCCCTTTAATACCAGCAGTGGCTCACATTGATCCACTGTCCGAAAGGACACGGGAGTTCAAAACAACCTTTTTGCAAGCAAAAAGCTTGACCAAAAATAGTTTCCTCTGGAAACTAAAAGGATTTGCTTCGCAAATCTTGGTTATGAAAGTCTCCCCCTCGGCGTTTTTTATTAATTAAAATGATAAAGTTTTTATATTATTTTTAAAACATTAGTTTAGGGGGGGTGTGTAGTATGGCTAGAGAAAAATCAATAATGGAAATGATAGACAAAATGGGTGGTAAAAGTAATAGAGAAAAATCAATAATGGAAATGATATATGAAATGGGTGGTAAGGGCAAGAGTCACGTTAGAAAATCACTTACAAAAAAAGAAAGAGAAAAAATTCTAATTAGACAAAAAGGAAAATGTAAGAATTTCATCAAATGCAAGGTAGTTTTTTACGTAAAAGGAGTACTTCCACATTTTGATCATATCAAACCCGTAGGTAAAAGTGGCGAAAAAGGTAGAGATTTAAAAAATATACAAGCACTATGTCCAAATTGTCATGACATAAAATCTAGGGAAGAACATAAAAAACATAAAAATGTAAAAAAGAAACCTCATCCTCATAAACCTTGGGGTCCATATCCCATTAAAACTCCCAGATTTGGTAATAAATTTTATTAAGGGAGCGATTTTATGCCCACTGCACAAGAACTTGAACGTGGAACTTACTTCATCTACAACAACGAACCTGTCAGGATTTTAAGAAAAGAAGTAATTGTAGTTGGCACTCATTCTCATAGCAAGTTAAAATTTTTTATTCAAGGGTTGAATGAAAAATCAGAAAGAAGCGTCAATTTTCATCATACAGACAAGGTTGAGATTGTTGATATAGTGAGAAAACTTGGACAAATTATCTCAAAAATGAACAATAAAATTCAAATAATGGACATGGTGAGTTATGAAACTCTTGATGCTAGCGCCCCTTCTGAATTATTCAATGAATTAAAGGAAGGCGACCAAGTTACTTTTGTTGAAGTAAATGGAAATGTTCAAATAATAGAAAAAAGACAATAATTTCTGATTTTATGTCCAAAAAAATATCAATTAAGCAGTTTCTGATGAAAAGCGGCAGGTTTGAAAAGGTTTATGGCTGCATTCAGGCCGTTAGAAGCGGCAAAATCTCCATCAATAATAAAATAATCACAAATCCAAACTATTTTTTCAATCCAAAGAATGCCTTGGTTAAATTCTATAATGAAAAAATCAAGACAGTTGGAAAACTTTACTTTCTTTTGAACAAGCCTGCCGGTTATTTATCACAAAAATCTGAAAGTGAAAAAACAATATATGATTTATTAAAAAAATTAAGAATTGATGAAAAACTTATTAATTCTCTTTTCGCAGTTGGTAGGCTAGACAAAGACACAGAAGGTTTGATAATAATAACAAATGATGGAAAGTTATCGGCTGCTATAATGAATCCGCAAAATGAAATTATTAAGAAATATTACTCTGTTCTTGAAAAGGTAATTGACTTAAGCAAAATAAAAATTTTGGAAAAAGGCATAGACATAAACATTGAGAATCAAAACTACAAAACAAAGCCATGCAAAATCAAGATAACAGGAGAAAAAGAAGTTTACATTTCAATATCTGAAGGAAAGAAAAGGCAGATAAGGAAGATGTTTGATGCTATTGGCAACAATGTTGTTTATTTGAGAAGAGTTTCTATTGGTGGATTGCAATTAGGAAGTTTAAAGACAGGAGAAATAAAGGAAATAACGAGAAAAGAAATAATGGAAAAACTTGAATTTTGATTCTTTCAGTAACGTTTATAAACAAAGTTTAATTCTTGGATTTTATAGCGGGATAGGGCTTTTGCGGCCAAAATGACTGCGAACCTAAAAGCCAGGAGTGCCCGATGATTCCATTAGTGCTCTAATGGGAGCGGAAGGCTCATAAGCATTTCTGAGGCACCCATAGGTCGGAAGTTCAAAATGAGCAATATGCTCAGGGAAGTCTTCCTCCCGCTATCACAATATTTTTATAAATCAAAACAATTCTATTTTTATAAAGAGGTTTTTTATGTCTTTAGTTTGTGGGATTGACGAAAGTGGCAGAGGTCCAGTCATCGGTCCTTTAGTAATGTGTGGATTAGTGATAAAAGAAGAGGACGAAAAAGAATTAGTTAGACTGAAAGTTAAGGACTCTAAACTATTAACAAAAAACAAAAGAGAATTTTTGTTTGATAAAATAAAAGATGTTTCTTATAAGTATAAAATTATTGTTGTAGAGCCTCAAGAGATAGATAAGGCTGTACATAATCATGACGGATTAAATCTAAACAGGCTAGAAGCAAGAAAATCAGCAGATATTCTTAACGAATTAAATCCTGACAAATCAATCATAGATGCTCCAAGTAACAATATAAAAAGTTATAAAAGATATCTAATGAGATTTATTAAAAATAAAGACATTGAAATAATTCTAGAGCATAAAGCTGATTTTAATTACCCAGTTGTTAGTGCAGCTTCGATTCTAGCAAAAGTAACTAGAGATAAAGAAATTGAAAATCTAAAAAAACATATAGGAATTGACTTCGGCTCCGGATACATGACAGACCCAAAGACAGTAGAATTCTTAAAAAATAATTTTGAAAACTATCCAAAACTATTCAGGAAAAGCTGGTTTCCTTACAAAGATTTGCTAAATCAAAAATTCCAGAAAAGCCTTGCAGATTTTACACAGTTTTTAAAAGAAGAAAAAAAGCACAAAAGCCACACTTTAGAAGACTTAAAAAAGCTTGAAGATTTTGGGTTTCATTTTGAAAAACCGAAGTCAGTACATGAACTAGCGATTATGAAAGGTCCCTGTACAGTTATTTTATATAAAAATGGAAAGTTACAAATACAAGGAAAAGAAGAGGCAAGGCAAGTTGTAAAGAAGTTTTTGAGTGCCTAACAGAAAGTTTTATATAACAAATAATTAAAAAATTTCTTAATGCACGATATAATTAAAAGAGATATATTGGCTGTATTGAATGATTTGGTTGAAATTCTCAAAGTTAAAGAAGAAAGCGACATTGTTGAGATAAAAAAGTTAAGTAACCATGTTATACATAATGCAAGCATTTTTCAGGATGAAGATTCTATTAGTATTGCTATCCTAATTTATTCTTTGTCAAAAATTATAGAAAGAAAGCAAAAAGACTTGGATTACGCAAAAGTTCTGAGCATGCTGAATTCTTGCATTTCTTATTTAAAAGATAACCAAGATGAAGCATTTAGAAAATCTATAAAAAACATATTCAATTTTATAAGGACAATGGATCAAAAGCTTAAACTTTACATAAACGAGGTAATAAACCAAGCACAGATAAAAAAAGGGTGTAAGCTTTGCGAGCATGGCATTTCTGTTGCAAGAGCTTCTGAAGTGCTTGGAATTTCTCAATGGGAACTTATGCACTATATAGGCAAAACAACACTAATAGACCAATTTAGCGAACCAGTAAATGTCTCAAAACGATTAAAAATTGCAAGGAGATTGTTTGAATGAAATCACTAATTTTTGATGCAGGCCCTGTAATAAGCTTAGCAACAAATAATTTGCTTTGGATTATTGAGCCTCTTAAAGAAAGGTTTGGCGGAAAGTTTTACATTACAGAAGCTGTAAAGCGTGAGTTAGTTGACAGACCTCTTGAAACAAAAAAATTCAAGTTTGAAGCCATACAAGTTGAGAAGTTAATAGAGAATGGAACATTAGAAATTGTTGATAATGGTTTTATAAGACTAGAAACACCAAAACTGCTTAATCTTGCAAATGAGATTTTTAAGGCTTACAATAATTATATAAAAATAGTGCATTTTGCAGAAATGTCTGTTATTGCTGCTGCTATTGGCTTAAATGCAGACGCAATAGTTCTAGATGAGAAAACAACTAGATTTTTGATAGAAAATCCTAAGATGATTGTTGAAATACTTAGAAAAACATTGCATGTACCTATTAGCATAAACGAAAATAATTTAAAAGAATTTAAAAATACTGTAAGGAATATAAAAGCTATACGCTCGATAGAGCTTGTAACAATTGCTTATGAGCAAGGCATTTTGAATAGTTTCATAACAAAAATACCTGATGCAAGAAAGAACTTGCTGGAAAGCGTATTATGGGGAGTAAAACTAAACGGATGCGCAGTGTCAAAAGAGGAGATAGAGCAAATCGTAAAGCTAGAGACAAAATGAAAAGCCAAGAAGCTGAAACGAAAAAAGAGATACTAGAGCCTTCTTCAATGATATCAAGCAATAACAATGTAAGCCCAACTTTTTGTGTTGCAATGCTCAAAAATGGTAGCACTGTTAAAATTGAAGGCAAAGTAGAAGAATTCTTACAAACAATAAAAGATGCTGATTTTGCATGGATTAATGTACAAGTTGATGATTTAAAGGAAGAAGGAAGCAAAGTTGCTTCTTTACTTGGATTTAAACCATCAATTGTTTACGAGCTTGAAACCCAAAGATTTTCTGGCTATGACGACCATACAACAGAGCTCGGCTTGTTAGTGCCAGCTGTTAGGGTAAGAGAGGAGGTACAGATAAACAAGCTAATAATTTTAATGAGAAGCAACATAATCGTTACATTGCATGGGGAGCATGTCACTAGGCTTGTTAAATTTGCAAGATATGCTGTTACTTTCTTCAAAAAAGTGCCAAAGAATTTAGACGATGTTGACAAAATATCTCTTGTTTTGATTAGGATTCTTGACGAAAATAATGAAAGGAATTTTGATGGCATAAGGTCGATACAAGAGCAAGGAGAAGAGATAAGCAAGTACTTAATACAACCATCAGCACCGAGACAAGAATTGGGCAGTGATATATATAAAATGAAACATGCTTTGATTTCTTATCTTGAAGCATTGTGGGCTACGCTTGATGTTGTACATTATTTGAGATATGGTGATGCTGAGTTAATAACAGACGATCCAATAATATTACAAAAAGTTGGAATGCTTAGCACTGACTTAACAAGACAAATCTCTATAAGCGAGCAGATGTCAACTGTTTTGGCATCTGGATTAGAGGTTTTGCAGAGTATTTACAATAATCAACTAACCATATTAAACAACAGAATGGCATTAATTGCCGTGTGGCTGGCAATACTAGGTACTGCTTTTATTGTACCTAATACAATAGCAACCATATTTGGCACTCAAATAGGGGAGCATTTAGAATGGCGTACTGAATTATGGATCATACTATTATCAACAATAGCATCGGTTATTCTTGCTTATTGGTTTGTAAGACAAAAAGGATTTTTGCCGCCAAAGGCTGATTGATTTTTAACACAACTTTTATATACAATAATTTATTCTTTACTTTTGGGTGGTATGTTCAAAAACAAGTAAGTAAAAAATATTATGTATTGTTGTTTTTGAATGTCAAAAATTCCAAGTTACGAATACATAATGGAATTTTTGAGCATGCTCGGAAATCCTCGATAAATTGCAAAGCAATTTTCGATGGTGCTCGGAAATCATAGATTTCCGACATTTTGCAAATGTTAATATGTAATAAAAATTTCCGACATATTTCGAAGCCACAACAAATTAACAATAAATTTTGTGGGTGAGTATATGTTGATTAAGGGACAGGTTATTTCTGGGGATTTTGGAAGGATAATTGCAAGGCAAAAATCTGGGCAAAGCATTGAAATAGGAGAACTTCTTATTGCCGATTCAACCAATGGAAAAATTTTGTTGCAAGTTTATGATTTAGTTTATGGAAGTCAAATCTCTCAACAAAATCTTGAGCTAATTTCTGGGATGAAGCTAGAAGAAAACACAGAATTTGAGCTTTTTGATGCTAATTTAAGAAATTATATGCTTGCGATGATGAAAAGTTTAGTTACTATTAAAGGCAGGAATGCTTTTGTAAGCAAATCTTTGCCAGAATTTTTTTCTGAAGTAAGGGAAATTAAAGAAGAAGATTTGTCTTTTCTATTAAAACCAAAAAATCCTTTGTTTGTTGGTAATTTAAGAAGTGGCTCAAAATTGCTTGAGGTTCCTATTTATCTTGATGGAGAAAAGGTTTTTTCGCATCACATTTTGATAGCAGGCACAACTGGAAGAGGGAAAAGTGTTTTAGTCTCAAATTTACTTTGGAATTCTGTTGGAAGAGGCTTTGGCATTTTAGTTCTTGACCCTCATGACGAATACTATGGCAGAAATAAAATTGGAATGAAAGAGCATCCAAATAAAGAAAATATTGTTTATTACACTTCAAAGAACGCTCCTATTGGAACAAACACTTTAAGAATAAATCTTGATGTTATTAAGCCACATCATTTTGATGGTGTTGTTGATTTCAGCGATGCTCAAAGACAAGCTTTGAATCTTTATTATAAGGAATTTGGAGATAAATGGATTGAAGCAATAATTTTGGAAAAAGAGCTAAGTATTGGAAAAGTGTTCAAAGACGATACAATGGCTGTTGTCAAAAGAAGATTATTATATTTGTTGGATTTAGAGTTTGTTAATAACCAGCTTTTTTGCAATGGCATTTTTCAATTAAATTCGGGATTCACAACAATAAATGATATTTGTAAGCATCTTGAGGAAGGAAGAATTGTCATTATTGACACATCAAATTTTTCAGGAGCAGTTGAGTTGTTAATTGGCAGTTTAATAGCTAACGAGATTTTCAACAAATATAAAAATTACAAAATGAATGGAATTTTGCAGGATAAACCAGTTATCTCTATTGTTTTGGAAGAAGCGCCACGAGTTCTTGGAAAAGAAGTTCTTGAAGCAGGCCCAAATATATTTTCAACAATTGCAAGAGAAGGTAGAAAGTTTAAAGTTGGATTAACTGCAATAACACAGTTACCATCATTAATTCCTAGAGAGATATTGGCAAATATTAACACAAAAATAATATTAGGCATTGAAATGAAGCCAGAAAGGCAAGCTATAATAGAAAGTGCTTCACAAGACTTAAGTAACGATGACAGAACAATTGCAAGCCTTGACATTGGAGAAGCTTTGATAACAAGCAATTTTGCTAAGTTTGTAACTCCAATTAGCATTCCATATTTTGAGGATTTGGTTAAGAAAAGTTTAAAGGTAAAAGAAGAAGTTTTGATGGGGTTTAGTGAGTTGGGGTAATTTTTAAACGAACTGCGAAGTCTTGGAAGTGTAATAGAAGAATCGTAACCTCTATAAGTGTGACAAAAGGAAGTTAATTAATTGTGCGTTGTCATCGGAATGTCTTCATTATCAAACCTTTAGAATTACCTTCTTTATTAAACATACCTTCTATTGATTCTTCCCTGAGAATATGTTGTCCATCTGGGCGTATACGAGGGATGAGGCGAGTGCGTCTAACAATCAAGTTGCTCTTAAAGCTCAAATCAAACGGATCGACGTCCTCATAAGTCTCAGCTACAGTAACAAACCAAAATTCATCTCCTTGTTGTTTTGAATAGTCCCATATTTGTGGATTGCCTCCTATTCTTCTAATAGGTTTCGGGTAAGTAAAGCTTGATAATCGTCTTATCCATTCATAAGGAGTAAAGGTTACATAAACATATTGGCCCTCTCCTCTTGCATTATACACCTTTGTATCTGGACCCACTGGAATCTTACCAAGAACCATTAACCCATCAATCTCATCAAAAACTTGAAGTTGTCTTTCTGACCTTACTAACATTATTCCAGGATCGGAAACAGGTTTATACCCTCTCTCAGTTAATCGTCTGTCAAGCGTTTGTGGTGTCATAATAACAAGGATAAACAATCACTATTTAAATTTTTTGTTTCCTATATAGTAGTTACGAAATTCCACCACTGGCGTTCGGCGAGACAAAAATTTCAAGAATTAATCAAATTAGACATCAAAATTCGCAGAAATTTTTGGCGAGTAGGACAAGCTTTTCGACTTTATAGTTCAGTTCTGCAAGGAGAAAAGTTGTCCGTCGAACCGCCTGTTATGGTGGAATTTACTTTTCTTTTTAGTGAGTTAGGTTAATTCTATATATACCTATATATATTTTATACGAAAATTATATATATTTATTTTACTATATACCACGTAG
>CAZSIU010000025.1:0-8308 GCA_964607225.1 uncultured Methanosarcinales archaeon
TCTTAATTTCACCATTTTCCATAGTTACAACTAGCTTGTCCCCTTCTTTTATATTCGCCTGTTCCCTTATATCCCTAGGCACAGTTATCTGGTAATTCCTTGTTACTTTTGTTATTGACATAGTAGCATGATAGTAGGAAATCCTAGTATATAAAGGTTACTATTTTTTCCAGCATAATTCACCCACCAACCTTAAACCCATACTTATAGCTTGGCAAATTAGCAATGATATTTTTCAACTGCTTAATCCTTTTCCTAATCTCTTCGCTTTTTCTATGTCCAAGCTCAACTGCCTTTTCATAGGCATTAATTGCTTCTCCAAAATTGCCTTTTTTGTCAAGAACAACACCAAGGTTGTAGAAGCCGATAGTATTTTTTTGATTTAGCTTAGTTGCTATTTCAAGCATCTGTATAGCTGAGTCATAGTTGCCAATTTTTTCCAAAACAGCACCAAGGTTATTATATATAGTATATTTGTTTGGATTAATCAGCACCGCTTTTACAAGATTCCTGTACGCCTCCTTTAACATGCCTTTCTTCAAGTAGCAAACTCCAAGGTTTTGGAACGCTTCACTATTTTCCTTAACTCGTAGAGATTCTGTATAATATTTTATTGCTTCATCATAATTTTTTTGTTGTTCATATATAACGCCAAGCTCGTACAAAGCCATGCTGTGCTTTGGATTTAGCTCAATAGTTTTTTTAAACGATTTGATTGCATCGTCAAAGTTATCATTTTCTTTATATAGAACTCCACATTCGTAATAGGTAGAAGCATCAGTTTTTTGCTTTAATTTTTTTTTGCATAGCTCAAGATAGTACTCCCTTTTTTTCTTTGCAATTTCTGGCTCAGCATTTCCATAATGGTGCAAAGCAATATTTGTGGCTGCGAGCTTTCCTTTTTTGCTTTCTACTGACGACTCAACCAATTCATGCACTGTTCCTTCAAAACAATAGCCTTTTTTATTCCTGAAAAGTCTAGCGATAAATGAACCATACCATCCGGAATAGATTTTATTATTGTGTTTATGCTCTTCATTTACAAAACCTGCAACAGAAGTTTCATTAGTGTAATTCTTCTGAAGAAATAAAAATGCATCAATTCCTTTTTCGTTTATTAAGTCTTTTATTGTTTTGATACCTTCTTTATCTAGAACCTCGTCAGCATCAAGCACAAGTATCCATTGCTTTGTTGCATGCTTCAAGCTTTCGTTTCTTGCAGCAGAGAAATCATCAACCCATCTGAAATCAAATATTTTTGCAGTGAGTTGTGAGCGAGTTCGAGTTGAACGCGAGCTTGCTCGTCGTTCTCGCAAGCAGGTCGAGCTCACTCGCATCTCACAGAATTTCTTTGCTATATCTTTTGTTTTATCAGTGCTGCCAGTGTCCACTATTATTATTTCGTCAACGATATTTTTGACGGAGTTTAAGCAATTAGTTAAATTATGCTCTTCGTTTTTGGTAATCATGCAGACTGAAATTGTTGGTTTCATAATTTTCTGGATTTTTATTGTATATTTAAAGGTTGTTTTGCCCACATCAAAAAAACCAAAAAATTTATAAATAACTTAAGTACATAAGTACTTATGGTACTTAAATTTGAAATGGAGAAGGAATTAGAGCATAAATTTAGAGAAGCTGCAATGAGGAAATATGGCTATAAAAAGGGCTCATTGCAAAAAGCAACAAAAGAGGCGTTAAGCTATTGGGTACATCAGAATTCCAATAAAGTTCCGAAAGTTGACGACCCATTTAAGTTAGTGGAGGGTATACTAAAACATTTAAAAGGTAAAAAGACATCTGTTCAGTTGCAGCATGAGGCTAAGGAACTATGGGCGAAGAAATATTCATAGACGCCAATGTTTTTCTTGAGATTTTTCTTAAAGATACCAAATCAGAAGAATGTAAAGCATTGTTAAAGTTATTACAAGATAAAAACTATAAAGCAGCAACAACAGATTACGTCATCTATAGCTGTATCCTTCAAGTTCAAAATAAACTTAAAGAGATTAAATTCATAAAAAATGTACTAGTATTCTTTAGTAGCTATTCAAATCTCCAAGTTTTAAGACCATCTTTTAAGGATTTTTATGATGCAGTTGAAATTATGGAAAGCAATAGATTAGACTTTGATGACAGCTTAGTTGTTGCATGCATGAAAAATTATGGCATAACAGAGCTTGCTTCTTTAGATAGGCATTTTGACAAGGTTAAAGGGATTAAAAGGATTGTATTATAAATGCATTACAATATTGAAAATAAACAAAACAAATATAAACTCTAAATAATGCCAATTATTTTCATACACAAAATAAACTAATATATACTAAAATATATATTTTTTAGTATGTAATAATACCAAAAGCTTTAAATATGGATAATAATAAAATAGTTGATTAAGAACGCTTCATAAGAGGCGTTGCTATATAGTATAATATTCATTAAAATATTATACGATAAAAAAAACACTTGGAGGTGTTTATAAGATGAGATTTCAAAAAGCAATAAAGAGGATGATTGCATTAGGCACAGGAGCAATCATGGTGAGTTCTTCTGTATTTGCAGCAGCAGATTTGGCAAATTACCCAGCGCCATTTGTAAAAGATGGCAAGTTTAGCGGAGTTCTAGTTGTTGGTGACAAGGCAGCTGCAGAAGATGTAATTGGCATTTCTGATATAATTTCAAGCTTGCAGTTCGCAGCAACAAAAAAGGCTGCAGTTACAACACCAGGAGCTGTTACAGTTGAAGGAGATGCTTGGAAAGTTGGCTCTGGCACAAAAAAGCTAGAGTTAAGCGAAGATTTAGCTGCAGGTGGCATTAACAGAGAAATATTAAGCAACATTACTGATTTTATTCAAAAGGGTGATCTAAAAGCACTTGATTCTGGTTCTCTCACAAATAACAAGGCTACTTCACCATACAACCAATATCTATACCTCTTAGGAGGATTAGCAAAGGGTAACATGGACAGCGGTTATGTTGTGTACTCAGAAGACGATGACACAGATATTTCAGACACGTACTTATATTTCAAATCAGGAAGAGAAATTGGAAGGTACCTGCTTGAATTTACAACATCTCTCGAAAGCGATGTTGATGACTCAGCAGGCTCATCATCAACAACTGGCTTGTTCTTAACAGATATGCAAGATGTTGATATTACAATGCTTGGAAAGAAATACACAATAGTTACTGCAAAGAGAACAACAACAGCTGGAGACAATGTAGTTTTGACAATGATGGGCGGAGCAGGGAAAGATACTTTGCTAGAAAAACAAACAAAGACGTACACAATTAGCGGTAAAGACTATGAGGTAACACTAAATTTTGTAGATTTAGATGAAGCACAATTTGTTATAAACGGACAAACAACAAGAAAATTAAAGGATGGTGACACTGACAAGCTAGCAGATGGCACAACTGTTGGAGTAACAGATATATTGTACCAAGATTATGCTGGTGGTATACATAGCTCAACTTTCTTCCTAGGCGCAAACAAGCTGGAGCTAAAGGATACTAATGTAACAGATGTAGTTTCTACAAATGCATTGAAAGTAGATGACAATACAATTGATGATGCACTTGTTACAATAGAAGGAAGTGACGATGATAGTACATTTAAAATAACCAGAATTCATATAAATATGTCTGCTGATGATAACTACTTTGTTCCAGCAGGTGGAAAGCTAAGCGAAGCTATAAAAGCAGCAGGCGGTACAAGTGCAGAGCCACAAGTATTGTTTACAGAGAACTGGGACATTGAGTATAGAGGATTGTCTAAAGAAACAGTTGAGACTGTTAAGGTAAGGACAAGCGGCACAAGCGAATACAGATTAGAGTTTAAGGATGGTGCTGGAAATAAGGTAGATTTGCCAATTGCAAAATCACCAAGTGGCTCTCAGTTACTGTTTGGTGAGCAGGCAGGCAGGGAGCTAATCAACAAGGAGAACAGGTCAATTGATAAAGATGATTACTTGATTATATCGGATAGTTCATCAGGACGTAAGAGAGGAGAAAGACCAACATATGTCTTGCAGTATAAAGGAGCTGACAAGGTTACAAATGACAACCCATTGCTGAAGTTTAAGAATCTGGGAACAGGGGATACAATAGAGCAAACATTCAGCAACAAATCAACTACAACGATCGTAGGTCCTCTTGGAGGTACGGAGGTTCTAACAGAATTAGCTACATTGAAGGTAGGGGGCTCAGATTTTCAAATCTGGGCAGTAAGCGGAATAAAAGCTAATGACTTTGGAATCACTGTAGACTTGGATGCAAGTACGGGAATAAGTTCGTCACCAGGTACACAAAATGCAACAGCACCAATAGTTATAACAACGAAGTCTGGAATGGAAATAAACGTCACAAACGAAACTGGGAGTAATACAGGAGAGGACATGTCTGACATAGTGCATGTAACATTTAGAGTTCCAGATGAAAGCAGAGATGGCTCAGCAAGAGACAGCGTAGAGACATTATTGACAACTGTTATGAAATGGAACATAACAGCTGCATCAGCAGAAGTGCAGATGGCTCAAGACACAACATTTCAAACAAACAGACTAACATTAAGAACACCAAGCGGAAAGACAAACATTGCATATGCTTATGACAGCTATGGCAACTACTACACATATGAAACGCCAACAAATGATCCAGCATTAATTACAATTGAAGTGCCAGCAAAGCAGAGAACACCTTTGGTTTACATTACTGCCAAAGGAGCTGCATTCAGCGAAGTAGGAGCAGCAGTTACAGAAGCTGTAACTGTTCAAAGAATCCAAGTTGGAGCTGCAAAGTTAGCATCAGAAGTGTCTGACATAAAGGCTCAAAATTCAATACTTGTAGGTGGACCATGTGCTAACGCAGCAGCAGCAACAGTTATGGGCAATCCAGCTGATTGTACGGCAGGATTTACACCTGGAGAAGGCAGGCTTGAGTTGTTTGAGCATGCAAATGGCAATGTGGCAATGCTAGTAGCTGGTTACGCAGCATTAGACACAAGAAATGCAGCACAGGTTGTTGCCAACTATGCAGATTACAAGGCCAACTTGAAAGGCACAAAGGTAACTGTCAAGAAAGTCAACAACGTGTTGACAGTAGCTGCACCAGGTTAAAGGGATTAATTCCCTTATATTTTTTCTTTTTTATTAGTTTTTATAAAAAATTTATATGAGGTATGCTAAATTTCTTGAAATCAAACGAAAGTATTAAATAGCCGTAATGTTGCTATAGGTAAAAATGGCTAACCATCTTAAACTAAATGAGGAAACAAAATCATTGATTAAATCCAGCTTAAACATAGAAGAGAATATATTAAACTTAGGCTTAAATAAGTGGAAAAATAAACTAAAAAAATTCGAAAAAGAGCATAAGATTTCTACTGAAAAGTTTGTTAGCAAATTCAACAAAGGCGAATTAGGGGACGACAAAAAATGGTTTGAGTGGATGTTTGCGTATAAAGCTTATAATCACGTAAAAGAGAAGCTCAACCTTGTTAAAGGTATTGCTATATGATTTATGATTACTTCTCGAAAGTTCAGAGGAAATTAGAAGCTATTAAATGGGTTATCATAGAGCAGTCTGTTAATTTTGATTTTGTTTCCGATGAGATGGGGATTATTACAGGAAAACTGGTCTTTATCGATAAATCAATTCTGGAATTTATGGAATTAGTTAGCACAAAAGAAGCAGAATATAGGTTTCAGTATATGGACAAAGATAAAGGATTAATATGCAGATGGGATTCTGCTCCTCACCATAAGGAAGTGCCTACTTTTCCTTATCACTTGCACACAAAGAGAGGTGTTAAAGAAAGCAAAAAAGTGAATTTTATCGATATTCTGGATATTGTAACAGGGAAGGTTATTGAAAGCTTGGAGTTGTAAGAATTTTAAGAAATGCAGCACAAGTAGATGCCAACTACAAGGACTACAAAGCCAACATGAAGGGCATGAAAGTGACTGTAAAGAAGGTAAACAACCAATTGACAGTTGCTACTGCAACAGCTTAAGGGCTTAAAACCCTTGTTTTTTCTTTCTTTTTTGATTGGTTTTATTCTTGATTAGAAAGAGGATTATACTTCCTCGTCTATATTTTTCAAAAAGGGATTACACAGCAACCCTCAATTTTTGCTTGTTAATCTCTTCCTGCATCAATTTTTTAGAAATGTCCTTGTCTAAGTCAATCAATTTTTTGACTAGAGGACTGGTTAAATTTAGTTTATGCAATTGTGCTCTTCCTATTTTCCTAGTTTTTGTTACTATCCCTAATTTTACCATATTGTTCCAAAATTGATGCAAAGTACTCCAACCAATGTCTGCATTTTTAGCTATATCTGTTAAACTGTAATCAAACTCTCTGTTATCAAGAAAGAAATCTATGACTTTAACTATAGGAGAATCTCCAAATATAACTCTAAAAGAGGATTTTTCTTCCATTATAGTATATGATTAGAAGAGCTTGTTTATATATTTTTCTATACTTGAATATTCATTTAAATGAACAAAGCTATAAATATTTACTATATTACTTAAAAACAGCATGGACTTAAAAAGGATTATTTTGAGAAAGTTATATAGACGAAGAATTATAGGAGGAAAACATACAGCAATAGAACATTTGACAAAAGGCTTGCCAAGACATATGGCTGGAGCAGCAAAATACGCAGTTAAAGAACTGGTTAAAGAAGACTTCATCTTAACTAAATCTACTTCTTATGGCTTGCAAGTTAGCTTAAATCCTGAAAAAATTGATGAAATTTTAAAGATTATAGAAGAGTGAAGAGAAGAATTTTTTAATTTAATAACTCTCCCAAGAAAATATTATGCTTTGTCCTTTTAATTCTTAATCTTACTTTTGAGCCTTCCTTCTTATCACAGTTTGGAACAGAAATTAACCTATCTTTAGCTACTGCAAGCTTTTCATTACCTATTCTACCAGGTAACACTATTTCTGCATCAATGACTTGACCCTTCCTAAATGGCTTTGGTAGCTCTGGCAGGTCTTCAACATTAAAAGCTGATTTGTCAAAAATTAGCTTAACATCATGTTTTTGCTCAAGCTCTCTCATTTTTTTATAAAAAATTTCCATAGGCACAGCTTCTATTGGGTTTCTGCCAAATCTATAATTAAGCAGATTTTGAACGCCTATAGATGGACAATGCTTGCCAGCCCCTATTTCCTCAGCAAATTTTGCAAGCTTTGGTATTTCCTCATCATTATAGCCAGGCACCCAAACAGGAGCTATTATTAAATCCATTTTAGTTGGAATGTATCTTGCCATTTCCAATACTTTGTTTAAATTGTATGGATAACCAGCTAATTTTTGTGCTTTTTCAGGTTCAAGAGCATTAAGGCTTAAATTTATTCTTGTCAAGCCAGCTTCTGCAAGCTCATCAACAAGCTGCTTGCTTAATAAAGTGCCATTTGTGTCAATTGAGCTTCTAGCTACGCCTTTTATTGACATTATGTCCCTTACCAATTCAACCATATCAGAATAAAGCATTGGCTCGCCTTGGGCATTTATATGAGCGTCCATGTTATCGCTTCCTTTAAACTCAACAATCTTCCTTAATTCATTGACTAGGTAATCTTTCTCGATGACAAAATCTACCTTTCTTCTGGAGTAAGGGCCTTCATCAACAGAGCAAAAAATACAGCTTATATTACAGCTTGTAATTGGCTTGACTTCAATTATGTTTGTGCCCCTATCAATTAAGCCAAAGTAATTTGCACCAATAAGCGGAATTCCAGAAGATTGATGCATATAGATTGTAGTTTTATTGTTTAGCTTATTTTTAAGGTTTCTAAATGAATTGTAAAGCAAAAATTCAAATTTTTTCCTTGCGCTGTGCTCTGATACATCCTTAAAAATAATAGAATTTTTGCTTATATTGAAAGGCGCTATCTTTTTTAAGCTGCTTTCTTCTAAATATGTATAGAATAGCCTAAGAAAACTTACTTTTATTCTATCTTTTTCTTTCTCAAAGCTTAAATCTTTAAATACTAACTCTGCCATATAATACCGTATAATAGCATATTTTTAAAAAAGTATCGTTAAAGTCAACTATTGCAGTAGTGCTTACAGCCAGATTTGAAAGCACTAGGTGGCACCCATATAAAATCAGGAGAGAGGTAGTTGAGTGAGCGAGAGAGTTGAACGCGAGCTCGCGTTCTCGCGAGCAAGTCGAACTCTCGCATCTCACTGGGTCTAGAGTTTTTTAATTTAATTGCGCAGCCACAACTCATAATTAACCTAATGAAAACTTATTTAAACATCAAAATTCCACTTATGTTTCATAAG
>CAZSIU010000026.1:0-8228 GCA_964607225.1 uncultured Methanosarcinales archaeon
TAGAAAAAGAATTTTATCAAAGATTAGAAAATAAGGAGAAAGAAATCAGAAAGGAGTTGGAAGATAAGGTCAATATGAAATTTTTAGAAAAGGAGTCTGAAATAAAGCAACAAGCTCAAAAACAGACCGAAGCCAAAAATTATGAGTTTAAGGAAATTATAAAGGCAGAATACGATAAAAGTTTATCAGAAGAAAAAGAAAAATTAAGGGAGAAATTTGAAAAAGAGCTTGAGGTAAAGCATCAATTAATTAGAGTAGAATTATTGCAAGAATCAGGGAAAGAAAAAAATCTTCTAAAAGAAAAAAGCGACACAGAACTGAATGCTAAAATTAGAGCTCTGGAAATAAAAAATCTGCAATATTTAAAGGAAAAAGAAAATGAGATAAAAGCTGAAATAGAAAACAAAAATATTGAATATTTAAAAGATAAAGAAATAACTATCAAAGCTGAAATTCTAGCGAATTTTGAAAGAGAAAAAGAACTTCTAATGGAAAAAAAGGAAATGGAAATACAAAACAAAATGAAAGCTATAGAAATTAGTAATATAGAGCATTTAAAAATACGAGAGAATGAGTTGAGAAGGGAGATAAGCGCAATATTGGAGAAGGAATCTTATCAAAAATTACAGGATAGAGAGAAACAAATTAGAAAAGAATTAGAAGACGAATTTAATAAGAAATTAAATGAGAAAGAATTACAAGTAAGACAACAAGCCCAAAAAGAAATAGAAGAAAAAAAGCATGAGCTTAAGGAAGAAGTAGAAGAGTCAATAAAACATGTGCTTGAAGATAAATAACTATTACAAAACTACAATTGCTTTTTAATCTTAAACCCACCGCTTGGCAAAGCTCTTATAATTTCATCAATTGTTCCGCCAATCTTGTGCTGTATGTATTTTGCAACTCTGCTTACCTTTTCATTGCCTTGTTCTAAAACAACACAAGCTGTGCAATTTGTCTTAACAGCATCTATTGGTCCAGCCATAATCTGCTGATGCTTTGTTATTCCAACTGCTAAATTGATTTTATTGTTTATATAATTTGTCTTGCCGTAAATCATGAAAGCTCCTTTTCCCATATACTCCCCTGCTTTTGTTTTTTTGCTTACCTTGTCTGGATTAACATAAAAAACATCACTTGTTTGTAAACCAAGCTTCCATGCTTTGCTAAAAGTGACTGTTGCATCTGCTGCTTCTTCTTTTGTCTTTTCCCCAATAAGCTTGCTTTCACTTTTCACAATAAAAAAGGGTGAGCCAGCCATGTCTGTATGAAAAACTAAATCATTTGGCTCAGTATGTTTCTTAATTACAATCTCATTAGAAGTAGCGTCTCTGCCGCCTATTATTAAAAATCCTTCTGAGCTTATAAACCATCTAAACTTTTCATACCACTCTCTTTTTCTTTCTTTTAGTTTTTTTTGTTTTGATTTTTCTAGAATTTCTTTTTCTTTTTTTAATTCTAATTCTTGAAGTTTCTTAAGGCTCTCATGTAAAGCCTTCTCAGCACCTTCAATCTTTTTCTTTATTTTCTTGGCCTTTTCAAAGTAAACTGCAGCATTTTTGTCAATGCTTTTTGTTAAATCCAATATAAGTTTAGTCATTTTAATTTTGATAATTTTTATTACTTTTAATATTTATTGTTAAATAGCAATATTTAAATAAACATATTAACAAAAACAACATAATGCTTGCTAAAATAAAAGAGGTAGTTGCTTGCGAGAATGCTCGCAAGCTCGCATTCAACTCGATTAGAAAACTGGAGTTTGGTATATTAGAATTTTTCGTGGGCACTTTAATGATTATAGGTCTTATTGGTTATTTTGGCACAGTATCTGCTGACTTGGACTGGATTGACCACACAGTCAGCTTTATTTTGTTCTCGTACCTTTTTTACAAGCTTAACATAACTTCTATTTTGTTTGGAAAATCCTCAAAATTTGCAAATTCAATAATTATAATTTCTTATTTTTCATTATTTTTCAAAGATATAATAAGTTATACAGCACTTGATGCATTCAAATTTAAAATCATAAAATTTGTTGATTATTTTTATTTATTTTTTTCAAATAACCTATCATTAACCAATTTAGTTACATTCTATACGGGCATTGCAGGAATTTTTATTATTAGTATATACCTTTCAAAAAAAATAGAAATCTCGCACCCTAGTTTTTTATATACAATTTATCAAAAAAAATTTAAAAATAACTTAATAAAATTTGTATCTATTTTTATTCTATTGTTGGGTTTTTATTATTTTATTTATAATACAATTCTTGAATGGCTTGAATTCACAATAGACGACCCTCTAATTGCAACAGGAATAGTATTTTTCATATATAAAATAGCTAAGCACTATGAAAAATTTCATCCTGATAATTTTATCTTCAAAATTGGTGAATTTAGTTCCGGATGGTATAGGAGATTTATTTCACTTTTTCACTATAAAAAAACGTTACCACTTGCAATATCTGGTTTATTGATTTTGCATGCATTATCTGACTTAGGAGTTTTTGCTTATTCTTTAGTGTTTTTTAAAGAGAACTTTTATTTGGAATTTTTAAGAGAAGAACATATTCCTTTCTTGAAATTATTTTTAGACGACACAAAAAATTTGCCAAGCTACGCCATAATTCCTCTGTTTATCGATTATTTATTTAACGCATTGTCCTTAATAATATTCTTGTTAATACCAATAATTATTTGGGTTAGAATGTTTTCTCAGAAAGAATTGCATTTCAATAGAGCATATTTATTTTTTATTTATTCTTCAACTATAGTTTATATGTTATTGCCTGGCTATTTAATAAAACCGCTATATGAATCTTCAATAACAGGGGTTGATATATTGCCAATTCCATTATTGGATACTAAATCTATTTTAGACAATTTTTTTATAAATAAATTATCTGTTATTATTGCCGTATCCTTAATATCGATATTGTTTGGATTAATCATATATCTTTTAAGCTCAAATCAAAAAATCAAAAAAGAGCTTTATGCTATCTCAATTATTGGTGGCTTAACATTTTACGCAGTTTATCTATATTATTTTTTTAGTAGCTTATTAATTTATTTTTACGACAATATTTTGCTCACAATATTTACCCCTCATTTTGTAATAGGTATTATACTTACTATATTTTTGATTTTATCAACAACATTTTATATAGGCGGTTACTTAATGTTTTTGTACGAGATAGTGATGGAATATCATAAAAGAAAATGGTCAGAGCCGATTGATGAGGAGTTAGTTAATATAATAAGAAAAATGAAGGGTTTTGAGAAAAGAATAATGGCAAAAAAAGCGCAGTTTGTTGGAGAGATTTTCAAATACATGCTTATTGGTGTAGTTTCTGTTACAATATTATTTGCAGGCTATAAAATGATTGATGTCGTCAAAGAAAGGACTTGTAAAACAGAAATTGCCAAGTTTGAGATTGATTTGCGCAACATAGATAAAAGCTTAAGGTTTGGAACAAAAGAATTGAAAAGTCATGACGTGCCTTGTAAAGTTGATAAAATATACTTCTTTGATTTAAATAAAGGAATAAATCCCGAATATTTTAAAGAAATTCCTCTTTTAATGGATACTCTCAAAACAGGCGGCAATAATAATGTATTTTTAGTAAAAGAAGGGGATGTAAAGCGCTCTTTCTATGCTGGCAACCTAGAAATGGTGTATCCTTACCATATATGCTTTATGCCCAAGTTTGATAAAATTTCTTTCTTTATAGAAGGTGCTGGCAAATCAGCAAAAGTTGCAAGTGCATGTGATCAGCCAGAATGCACTTTCATACCAATAAATATAAGCGAAGATGAAGCAAGAAGAATTATAAAAGAAGCAATTGAATTTGGCTGCAGAAACTGTCCAATTGAGCTTGATAAAGATTTTGCAAGAATAAGATTAACAAGGCAGAATGTTGAAATGTTCAGGAAATTTACTTTTTGTGATGGAATAACAAATGTTGAGATTATAATAAAACCAAAAAAAGATGTAGAAGTAAAAGACTTTAGATTTTATGAGTTTATTCCGAAAAGCTGTATTGACGACTTAAACAATTATCTTGCTGAGAATGTAGAAGGGAATGTAGAAATAAGAGGCGATCCTCTAATAATGTGGTATTTTAGTGATATAGGTGAGGAAAAAAAGGTTTCTTACAAATTAAGTGCAGAACTTAATGACGAATGTAAGCAAGCAATACAAGGACTTGGAGTTTCTCAGTTTATTAAAGCTGAAGAACCAAAAGAAGAGCTAATCAAAGAAAATACAGCTCCTACAATTGGTGGCTTGCCTGATGCAATAGTATCAGGCATTGGGTTGAAAAAGAATGTTATCAGCAATTTATGGAAATATGCACAAGATAGAGAAACAGAACCAAAAAATCTTATTTATACTATAATAGACCAAACTAAACAAGACTTAGTTGATTGCATGATCAATAAAGAAAAGCATTTAGATTGTGATGTTCAGCAAAATAAAGCAGGAATTTCAAGAGTGACTATTCAGGTTGACGACCTTCAATTCACCGATAGAGCTAGCTTAAATATTGAAGTAGCCCAATTCTGCAAAAAGCATGAAAGAAAAGGATGTGTTGGAAATCAAGTGTACTGGTTTGACAGTTGTGGAGATAAAGAAGAACTTAAAGAAGTTTGTGAATCTGATGAAACATGCGAAGGTGATGAATGCGAGGAATTTTGTACACTAAATGTTGGAAGAAAATGTGATGGTGATAAAATATACTGGATTGATAGTTGTGGCAAAAAAGGTGATCTTTATTATAACTGCAAGGACAGCTTAATAAGAAATCAATGCCATAATGGACAATGTTGTATTGGAAGATTCTTTTGTCAGACTCCATAAACAATATATTTATAAAAAGGTATTTAGAATTATAAAACATGCCAGAACAAATAACCCCAGAGCAGTTAAAAGCATTGCAGGAAAAAATAAAACAGATGTCTCCTGAGGAGCTTAAAGAGTTTCAGAAAAAGCAATGCATATTCTGCCAGGTTGTTGCAGGTAAAGTGCAGTCAAAGAAAATTTATGAAGATGAAAATGTTGTTGCAATTTTGGACATAAACCCTGCGAATCCTGGACATACTTTGCTTTTGACCAAAGAGCATTATTCCATAATGCCTCAATTGCCAGATGACGAAGTGGCACATGTATTTATGGTTGCAAAATCACTCTCTAATTCTATGCTTCGTAGCATTGATGCTCAAGGCACAAACATAATTGTTGCTAATGGCGTAGCAGCTGGACAGCGAGCACAGCATTTTATAGCTCATGTAATACCTAGAAAAGACAGCGATGGCATTAATTTTATTTTGCCTCAAAAAACAATGGATGAGAAAGAAATTGAAGCTACTGGCAATAGGCTGATTGCTGCTTTAACTGGTGAAAGAGAAGAAGGAAAAAAAGATGAAAAAGACATTAGCCTTGACGATATTTCAAAAATTTTGGGTGCAAAATAATGGCAACAAGAGCAACATGCTTAGTTTGTCAAATTGTTGAAAACAAGATTCCATCAAAGAAAATTTATGAAGATGATTTAGTTATGGCTGTGCTTGATGTTAATGGGGCTGTGCCAGGACACTCCTTTGTAATACCAAAAAATCATTACCAAATAATTGAGCAAGTGCCTGATAAAGAAATTGGAAGATTATTCCAAGTTTCTAATAAAATTTCTAGCGCAATATTTGAATCACTTGGAGCACAAGGAACTAATGTTTTTGTTGCTAATGGCATTCCAGCTGGACAAACAATTGCTCATTTCACTATTAATGTAATTCCAAGAAAAGAGAATGACGGCATTAACCTGCAATGGCAGCCAAAACAGCTTAGTGAAGAAGAGATGTCAACAGTTGAGCTTAAGCTAAAAGAGCAAACCAAAAATATTGGACATTTTGAGAAAGAAGAGAAAAAAACAAAAGTACAAGCGCCAAAACATGTTGCATTATCAGAAGAGGAAGAAAAGTATTTTAACAAGCAGATGAGAAGATTGCCATAAAAAATTTAAGGTAGTTTACTTTGTTTTTCAGAATGATGGTACCAGTCAATTAATCGTTTTTTATATTCATCGAGTAAATACTGCTGATTATCGGTTAAATGAACTTTTGCTTCAACAATTATCTCAACCCCATTACTAGTGTCTATTAATCTAACCTCTAATGGAATATTCCTTATTGGTGGTGCATACACGATACGCCAATTATCAGCCCGAGCTTTAGCCGTTGCCAATAATTCTTCTTTTGTTAGAGTTTGACTTGCAGTCATTTTTTATTAGATAATAATACTTTCTTTTTAAATTTTTATATTTTAAATTTAGACTCTAATTACCAACATCAATGGATTCCCAAAAACCAAAGTCACTATAAAAGCAATAAAAAAGCTTGGCACAAATGGAATTCCCTCTTTTATTAAAATTTTTTTTACTTTTCCTTTTTTGTAGAATTCAATCAATTTTTTAATTTGATTTTTGCTAATGCCCAAATCCTTTGGACCAGTTATGTATTTGCCACCAATAAAAATATCCTTAACAATCCATTCGCCTTCTGTCAATTTTGATGGCTCAACTAATTTATACATACACGATTTTTCAACTGATTTGATAAAAATCCATAAATAGAAAGTAGCCAACATTAAAAACGCAATAGATAAAATTAGAATCTTGATATAAAATAAATCAACTAAAAAGAAAACAATTAGCAATATAATTAATAAAATTATCATAATCTTCTTTGTTTTTAAAATATTTTTTTCTAGTAATATTTTTCTAAATTCTTTCAAAAACTTTTTCTTGTTTTTTAAAACCAAGTAAAAACTCCAAAACAAGCCATAAATTGCACCTATAAATAATGCATTTATAAAAAATCCAAATAAAAATTGAGATGCTACAGAGCTTACATCAAATCCTATTATTGCTCCTAAGCCCATAATCATTTTGCTGTCACCACCACCCCATTGCCCAGCATAAAACATAATGTAAGCAATGCCAAAAAATATTGTCAATCCTATAATGCTGTTAATTACAAATGAAGAGTTTGAGTAGATTATTGAAAACAATAAATTCAATCCAAGCCCAGAAAATACTAATCCATAATTAAGCCAGTCTGGTACTTCTCTAGTTTTCAAGTCAGTGATTGAGCCAATGAAAAGTGCTATAAAAGATAAACTATAAGTTATAAGTGAAGGTGCAAAATCTATGCTAAGCCAATTGTACGTCATTATTTAAATTAAATATAAAATGTTTATAAAGATTGTTTTTTATTTTAGACAAAAAACAACCACAACCTATTTAAATATAACTACATTACTACAATATACCTGTGATTGATGAAGCTTGCTTATGCAAGTGGAAAGAGGTAAGCATTCTTTGTTTATCTCAACTATGGAGGTTTGATTAAAATGGTTTTTGAAGCGCCAAAGGAATTAGTGGATAAGGTTTATGAAGCAATTGAAGTAGCAAAAGCTACTGGCAAGATAAGAAAAGGAACAAATGAAGCAACAAAAATAATTGAAAGAGGACAAGCGAAACTTGTTGTAATAGCAAAGGATGTGAATCCACCAGAGATAACAATGCATATACCATTGCTTGCAGAAGAAAAAAATGTGCCTTGTATTCAAGTTCCAAGCAAAGAGGAGCTTGGAGCAGCAGCTGGCGTTGATGTGCCAACTGGAAGCGTAGCAATTGTCCTAGAAGGGGAAGCAAAGCAACTAATTAAGGAGATAATTGATAGGATGAAGTAGTAAAATGGTAAAAGAAGATCCAACGAAACATTTGAGGGAAGAGCATAGAGGCCAAGTAAAAAGAAAAGGACAAAAACAAGAAGAAGAGCAAGTAAGAGGTGCTGTCAATTTTTCATTTGCAACACCAGCAAAAGTAGAGGAGGTAATTGGCAGAACTGGTGCAAGGGGAGAGGCTATCCAAATAAGATGCAGAATATTAGAAGGCAGGGACAAAAACAAAATATTAAGAAGAAATGTCAAAGGGCCTATACAGCTTGGTGATATTTTAATGTTGAGAGAAACAGAATTCGAAGCTTCGCAGTTGACAAAAGCAGGCAGAGGCTCGGGATAAAATAAATAGATTAAAATATAAAAATTTAATTAGTAATTTGCTTCGCAAATTACAATAGTTACACTCGGCGAAAAATTTACTGCCAATAATTTTTCGCCTCGAATACATTTTAAAATGTATGGCGAGGCTCCGAATAATGGCAGAA
>CAZSIU010000027.1:0-7921 GCA_964607225.1 uncultured Methanosarcinales archaeon
TTGCAAAACTAACAAGTTCAGGCACAACCTCTGTTGTTATTACTTTTCCTTTAAGCCCAACTATCCTTGCAATAATAGCAGCTTGATAGCTTGAGCCAGTTCCTATCTCAAAAACTTTTTCACCAGGCTCAAGTTCTAGAGCATGAGTCATTATCATTACTGTTGTTGGTTGCGAAATGGTTTTGCCTCTAATCAAAGGAAGAGGCATGTCCTGGTAAGCTGCATTCCTAAGCTGTTCTGGTATAAAGTCCTCCCTATTCACTGCTTCAAATGCCTTCAATTCAATCTCTCTAAAGCCAAAATTCTCCTTCCAAAATCTTATAAGCTCAGTTTTTTGGTCCATATTATTTACAAAGATGAACTAATACTTAAATTTTTTTCCTATTATCAACAATTCTTTTTTCTTTCAGCTCAGTTTCCATGCCTAATCTTTTCAGCAATTCTTTTAATTCAACCTTTACAATTTCTGGTGTTACCTCAGTTTCTGCTGTTATCTTTTCTTTTAAATTACTCTTCAATTTATCAAAATTAGCCTTTTTCTTTGGAGCAATATAGACAATTAACTCGTCAATTTCATATGGATCATTATTCTTTTTTCTTATTTCAACCTGCCATTCCTCAATGTCTTTATTAGCCATCATTATTGTAAAGAAAGCATTAAGGTTGACAAAGCTGCCTTTTATCTTTGTTAATCTGAATTCTTTGTATTCTGAGCTCCTCTCTATTTCAGCATCAATTCTTGGCAAAGTTCTGCCACAAGAACATTTCATATAATATAAGCCTTTTGTTATATCGCCTGTTTTATACCTTAGAAAAACAGAGCCTCGCCAATCCAAAGAAGTATAAACAATCTCGCCTTTTTCGCCTTCATTAACCCTTTCACCATTTTTATCAACAATCTCTATAAATTCAAAATCTGGGTAGAGATGATAGCCACTTTCTTCATTGCATTCAACCCAAGCGCATTTGCCTTCTGTAAAAGCGTATGTTGATAAAACTCTTGAGTTTTTAGAGCCCATCGAAGCTAAAAGTTCCTTAATCTTTTCCCTTAAGCCAGAAGGCACTCTTTCACCTCCAAAAATAATTAAGTTAAGATTACTAAAATTACTTTTCTGTTCTTTTGCAGTTCTTATTAAATGGTACAAATAGCCTGGCATTCCAACTAATGCAGTTGCTTTCATGCTTTCGATTGCTTTTATAATTTTATCAGTTCCTAAAATTTTGCCTCCTCCACTATGTAAGCTCAGCAAATTAATGCATTTAATTGCATAGAATGTCTGCCAGAAAGCAAGATGAGGTGCATATGGAAAAGCATTTATAACAATCTCATTATTAGAAACATTTAATATATTCATCATTCTTTTGCCGCTTTCTTCTAGTTTTTGCAGATCGTAAGCTGTGTAAAGAACAGGAGTTGCATTTGCTGTCCTTCCAGTTGTGAAATGAATATGCACAGGTTTGTATTCAAAGTATAAATGACTTTTATCGAATATTATTTTTATTTTTTTGTTTAATGTTGCATATTGCTTGATTAATTCTTTATTTGGCTGTAAAATAAAATCTTGAAATTTTTTTGGCTCTTTTTGGGTAGGAGCAACATCTTCCTTTGTGGTGAAAGGAAGCTTTTTTAAATCATCAGTTGTTTTAATGTCAGAAAAATTTAGTTTATTTTTCTTAAAAATATTGTGGTAAAATGGATGATATGGAATCTGGTTTCTTATGAAGTTTCTTAATAGCTTATTTTGTGATTGTTTAATTTTTTCAGGTTTTGAGTATTGGAGGTAATGCCAGTTCATAAATATAAATTTGTTTTGGTTAATTTAAATGTTTTTGTAAAATTAATTCCAAAAACAACATTGGATTCAAACGAAACATTTATAAGTAAGAATATTCTTACATAATTTATGATAGAGGTAAAAACGGTTAAAGTATCTGAAAAGGGTCAGATAGCTATTCCAGCTGATATTCGCAATAGTATTGGAATTAAGCAAGGTGACACACTATTGCTTATTCAAGAAAATAAACGTATTTTGCTGCAAAAAGCAGAACAGCTTGGCAAAGAAACTAAAGATGAGTTTAAGCACCTTTTAAAACATTCTGAAGAAGTTGCAGAAAAATTCTGGAGCAGTAAAGCAGATGAAGTCTGGGATACAATATAAGCAAGGCGATGTAGTTCTTGTTCCAGTGCCGTTTACATCCTTAAAAGAAGCAAAACAAAGACCAGCTTTGATTATTTCGAATGATGCACATAATGTAAAGGTTGAAGATGTTGTAATCTGTGGAATCACATCTAACATCAAAGACGAGCCATATTCTATTATTTTGGAACAAAAAGATATGGTAAAAGGCAAGATTTATTTTCTGAGCAGAATAAAAGCTGATAAAATCTTTACCATACATAAAGCAATCATTAAAAGAAAGCTAGGAATAGTAAATGCTAAAGTGCTTGAAAGAACAAAAGATGAAGTGAAGAAACTTGTTTCATAAATAGAATTATTCCAAAACAACCTCCAACCTATCACTTTTTTTAACCATTTTTGTTCCCATCTCTTCACTTAGCTTGATCATTTTGTTTGTTATCTCCTCAAAATCAATGCCTTTTGTTTGACTGACTTGCATTAAGCTTATTAATCCAGGCACTAATTCTATTTTTTCAATTCTTTCTTTGTTCAATGTAACTAAAAACAAAAATGTCTGGTCGTTTCTTAGCTCTTCATCAAATGCATAGTCATCAACAAAGTCGCCAGTGTCATACATTATCAGCTTTCCTTTATAAATTTCTATGCCTTGAAATATATGCGCGCTATGTCCATGAAATATGTCAGCTCCTGCGTCAATTATTGCATGCGCAAATTCCTTAAATGCTTTTGTTGGGCGTTGCCTCATATTTGGACCCCAGTGAGCAGAAACAATTACAATGTCTGATTTGTTTTTGGCTTCTTTTATGATTTTTTCTAATCTGTCAAAAATCAAAGATTTTTGAGCATGCTCGGAAATCGGTGAGTTGGCGAGCGAGTCTTGCGAGCCTCGCATTCGACTGCGATTTGCCGACATTCCAAAATTTTTTCCATCAATAAAGACTTCTATATAGTTAACGCCTGGCTTTGTTTTAGTTGCCTCCCATTCTGGCATGTTGTCTGTGAATGCTATTACTGCTATTTTAATGCCTTTTGTAGTAAGAAAAGCTGGCTTTGATGCTTCGCTTAAATTTCTTCCAGCTCCTGCATATGGAATGTTATTTTTTTCTAAATGTTTCAATGTTTCAATAAAAGCTTCTTCCTCATAATCCAAAACATGGTTATTGGCTAATGTCACATAATCGATATTTGCTGCTTTTAACACATCAATTGCCTTTGGGTCTGCTCTATAAAAGAACACCTTAGGTGTTTTGCTCCACTCTCTTCCAGTACTGGCAATTGCATTTTCAAGATTAATAATTCTCAAATCCGCTTTTTTTAACAAATCAAGCATGTCGCCCCAAACATAAGTTGATGGTTTATCTCCTAAAATCACATAATCATTCACAAGTCTGCCTAACATAACATCTCCAGTAAAAGCAATTGTTATGTTTTGGTTTTTGTTATTTTTTATTTCATTCATTTTTACACAATTAATAATAACCAACGATAATAAAACAATAGATAAAATACTTACCTTTTTAATAATCATACCAATAAAAACATTTTTATATAATATAAATATTCTTTGCCTATGGTAGAAAAAGAACAAGTTATAGAAACTCTGAAAAAGGTTTATGACCCTGAAATACAGTATGACATATGGAGTCTTGGCTTAGTTTATAATATTGAGGTTGAAGGCAATGAGGTAAAGATTTTAATGACTTTTACAAGCCCGATGTGTCCTTATGGACCTGCTTTGATGGATGATGTTAGAAGGCAAATTTCTGCTATTGATGGTGTTGGCGAAGTTGGTATTGAGCTAACATTTACTCCACCTTGGGGTCCTGACAAGATGTCAGAAGAAGCAAAGATTGCTTTGGGAATTTCTGGATAAGTTTATATTTAAACAATATTTTGAGTAATTATGATAGTGGATATTATTGGTTATCTTGCTGGATTTTTTATAATAATCAGTTTTATACCTCAAATACTCAAATCTTATAAAACAAAAAGTGTTAAGGACCTATCTATTTGGATGATTATTGCAGTTTTGATTGCGACGATATTATGGATTGTTTATGGATTTCTGGTCAATGTAAAACCAGTCATAATAGTAAATAGCATTTTTGGTTTTATAGTTTTATACCAGCTTTATCTTAAAATCAAATACGAGAAATAATGGGCCCAAAGGGAATTGAACCCCTGCCCTAACCCATTTCAATTTGAAATTTGTGAAGGTTATGTCCTAGCCACTAGACCATGGGCCCCAACGGCAAAGTTAATTTAAATTGTTTATAAGGTTTTTTGAGGAATTTGAAGTTTAAAGTGAAAATTCCGCATTAACGAAAAAATCAAATTCAATACGTTACCTTCCAAACCCTCGCCCTCCCGCCCAACTAAAATTCACTACCTATATGTAGTCACAAATAGAAAAATTTATATAGTAGTTCATATACAAATGCGTAATGGGATAATTATGAAAACATACTATCAAATTTTGGGGGTAGAAGAAAGAGCAACTCCAGCTCAAATCAAGAAAGCGTATAGACATTTATCTTTACAGGTTCATCCTGATAGAAACCAAGGACAAGATGGTTTATTTAAACTAGTTAATGAAGCACACAATATTTTGTCCGATACTGAAAAAAGGGCAGAATATGATGCAATACTAAAACACCAATCGATACACCTCATAGCACAACGAAAAATCGTAAAACCAGCTATTGTTTTAGAAACGATGGCACAATTAGGAATGAATGACCGATATACTCCAGTTGGACATCACTCATCCATCCACACTTTCTTTGGAGATTATGTTTATATTGAAGATGCAACATTGCCAACAAAAGATGAATTGCAACAAATGGCTTTGGACCAATTCGTTGAGGCTGCTCGTGAACAGTACCGAGATATTGATTTGATAGCAGCAGTTAGGATTGAATTTGCAAAACCACATATAAATAAACAGGCAGAAGAACCAACACCTAATACATGGGACAAGCGATTTGATTATGTGGACAGCGAATACGTAACAAGGTATAGGCATACCCATGTCACATTTCGTCAATTGGCCGTAGACTATCGTATAACTGCTGATTTATTTAAAGAAATGAAACCAAAAAAGACAAAAAGTTCGTCCAAAAAGCGTGATAAATAATTTTACAATCAAAGCCATTATTTCTCCTTTTGTCTTCGCCTGTACTATCGTAAAGCGAACTTTTTAGAGAAATCAATCGTAAACTCTTGAGCGTTTATCTACTTTGACTACAATGAGCTTATTTGGATTGTACTTAACAATGTAAAGAATTCTTTGGTCTCCAACTCTTACTCTAAATACTTTCTCACCCTCAAAATCTTCAACTCGCTCAACTTCTTGTGGAAAAGGATTTTCTTCAAGCTTCTCAATTTTTTCCAGAATTCGTTCTCCGCCATATTTTTTGACATATTTGGCAGCTCGTTTAGAGAATTCTGCTGGAAAATTAGCCATCTTAACCGAAAACTTGTTTCTTGCTTAGAAGTTTTCCTTCGCTTTCTTCTTTCAAAGCGGCTTTAAGTGCTTTTTTGTCGTCTTCGCTTAATTTTGAATCTTCTATGTATTCAAGAATTTGATTCATAGTTCTTTCTACTTTGTTTAATTTGCTCAATATTTGTTTTTGAAATGTCGTTTCGCTCATTGTAGTCTTGATTTAAGAGTTCTAATATAAAAATATATCGCCCAATTTCTCTAAAAAGTAAAACTTTGATGCTTATTCAGATCAAAATCTGGAAACCTATCCCTTAACCTCAACCTTTAGTTCGCCTTTAACAATTTTTTCCCTTATTTCATTAGCATGTCGATGCGCTAAATGCAATGGCTCTGGCAGCTTATGCGGAAATCTTAAGCAATTCTTAACAATTTCAACGCTAGTTTTTAAGCTTATTTTATGTCCAGGGCTTGCATAGATAGGTTTTGAATGCTTTCTTGTAACAACTAACTCTGCCCTTGCTTCCTTGTCAACATAAACTACATTGCCCTTTACCTCTCCAACAAGGAGTTGTTTTGCAATTCCGATTGCAGGTTGGTCAAGCAACACACCAACGTGAGAAGCTAAGCCACATCTTATGGGATGCAAAATGCCATTGCCATCAAAAATCATTACATCTGGTTTATTCAATAATTTTGAATATGCTTCTGAAATTGCAGGACCTTCTCTGTAAGCCAAGAAGCCTTGTAAATATGGTACTTTTGCCTTTGCAACTGCAAAGACTTTTTCTTTTACAGCCATTGTTTTATAATCACATACAACAATTGCTGCTATTACATCATCTTGGTTATATGAACAATCAACACCTCCAATTAACTTAAGCTCGTCATAAGAATCTTTAGTTATAACCTTTTTAGCAAGCTTAAGCTGCTCCTCTTTTAGTTTGGTGAAATCTAGCATAATTAAAAGTATAGAAAATGTTTATTTAAAAGTTATTGTTTGGTTTATCTAATTTTTATAACTCCAAAAAGATAAAGAACTACAATGCCAGAAATAATCAATAAAAGCAATATAGGAATGCTTATCAATGCTCTTCTTATATTTTCAGCTTCTTGATGCACTTTGTACTCAAAAGCAGTTATTTCATGCAAAGCTTTCAATGCTTCGTGCTGTTTCATTCCTCTCTTCAAAAGATAATCCTCAATATGAGCTAAAGACAAGCCTTTTTCAAAAGCATCCTTGCCCCATTTGATAAGGTGTTCGTGAGTCATAAAATCTAGATAATTAGCAATTGTCTTGCTTTTCTTTTAAAATTAACCTTTTCCACTGCCACTTTTTCCTTTTGATTCCTCTTCTTCAACTTCCATTTCTTCTTCCTTCTCTTCTTCAAACTCTGCTAATTTAGTAACTTCGTCAACGCTTAACCCAGTTCTTGCAGCTATTTCTTGTAGGATAGTGTTTTTATCAGTTGTTTCCAATGTAAACTTTAATTTTTCATCATCAATTTCTATTTTTACCTTTGCTTTTCCTTTTTCTATCTCCACTTCAATTTCTCGCTCTTCTTCAAGTTCTTCCTCTTCTTCAAATTTCTCTACAATCTTGTCCAAAATCTTCTCAGCATTCTCTATTAATTGTTGTGCTGCATTCGCTTGTCCAAAGGCTTCTCCAAAATCATTTTTGCTGAATGCATCTTCTGCCTTAGATAGTTTTATTTTGGCATTGTCAATCAAAGTTGTTATAGGAGTTTCATCTGCAACATGACCTTCTGACTTGTGTTCAGCTAACTCTTCTTCCAACTCTTTTAGCTCTTCTTTCGCATCTTCAATCTCTTCTATAGCCTTTTCTCTTTTGAGCTCAGCAAGCCCTTTCTCTTCTTCAATGTCTTCTATATCTTCATCAATTTCTTTCTCTGATTTGCCTGTTTCTTGCTTTATTTTTATTTTGATTTTATCCTTTTTGTTTTTGATTTCTATCTCAACTTCTCCTGTTTGTCCTTTGAGTGAGTCAAGAATTGAATTTATCAATGTTTTTTGCTCTTCTGTTATTGCACCTTTAACTTTTATCTTAACTTTAAGCTCTGTGTTAACTTCCTCAACATCATCTTCGTGCTCTTCTAACTCTTTTTCAATTTCAATTATTTTTTTTATTTCATCTGTTGGATTATCCTTTTCTATTTCTTTAACCTTTTCCTTTACTTTTACTAAAGTTTTTCCATGCTCTTCTTTGGCTTTTTCAGCAGCTTCTAACTTGTTTTCTTCAACCATAGTTTTAACTTCTAGCAATCTTTCTCTTGCAATTTCTATGCCTTTCTTTGCCTTTTCACCCTTATCAAAAGTT
>CAZSIU010000028.1:0-7860 GCA_964607225.1 uncultured Methanosarcinales archaeon
TTTCTTTTTTGTGATTATCAGAGATTTTCTTATTTATATCAAACTATCTTTTAAGTGTTAAATAAAAGGTTTAAGTGTTATTCCCAATGCCTTGTCATACTAAATTCCAGCTCATAAATATAATCAGGGTATAGAACAAAACACCAATAATAAAGTACAATGGCTTTTCTGCTTCATCACTTGGCAAAGACTCTCTAATAACAATGTAAAGCAAAGTACCTGTAATAAAAGATATAAGCTCACCAAAGATAGATAACACAAAATCTATACTGATTACACCAATCAAAGCCCCAAACAAAGGTGCTATTGAGTAAGATACTTTAGATATGCTATTTTTAAACTCGAATTCTTGAGGCAAAATCTCAGCTATTATGTAAAGAAGGAATGGTATAAAAAATAATAATGTTGGAGTCAATCCTCTAGTTGAAAAATTCACTAAAACAATTCCAATAAAAAGATTATAAATGAATAAATAAGTAACATGAATGTTTTTATGGTAAGAAGAATGGCTTTTTAGTTTTCCAACTCCTTTGTAAATATACTGCTCAACTAGGTTTAATGATACAAAGCCTAGCAGTGCATAAAGAAAAATCTTTCTTCCATCAATCAAAGCAAAAGAAGATATTTCTGGAAACAGATTCAAAATTATATAGGCTATTGCAGCTCCTGCCGAGAATGAAACAAGCTTTTGATTTTTTCTTAATTTTTGTGAGAAAATATGCTCTGTAACATAGTCTGCAAAACTTAAAATTCCTGCTAGTATTAAAGACAATAAGTGAAAAGTCATAGTGCCTCTTTTTATTTATGATTTAGAAATTTATAATTTTAATGATATTTAAACTTTATGTTAAATTAAAAATTAACTGCATGTTTAGTAATCTCTACATTACAGCTTTTATATTCTTTGCACCAAGCTTCGCATTTTGCTGCTGTTTCCTTTTCCTTATATGCAAAATTGCATTCAGGACATATATAATAAGTTTTATTTTTTTTAGTTATTTGTTTTACCATATTTAGTAATAATATTAGATTATTTATATAGTTTATCATGACTTTTAAGAATTTAATGTTAAAGGGTTAAACATTATAATAATATACTCAAAATAAATAATCAAATTTATGAAAAAGTTGGTGATATGTATAGAGGGTACTTATGGAGTAATGTGTGTTGATATTGAAAAAATGCTGAAAATATAAAAAAATCAAACCTTATACAACTCAGTATCAGGATGAAATGCAAACCAAGCAAACCAGAATGACCTTACGGGAATAATGTCTTCATTTATATCTTTGTTTTTAACTGTCACAATTCCAGATTCGCTTCTCTCAACAATTAAATTAGCCCCGTTGAATGTGTCTTCTATTTTTCCCAATTTTTTCAAATCCTCTTCTGTATATGCTTTATATCTACCATTAATCTCAACACCAAAAATAACCTCTTTTGGATGCAATCTTAAATCTTCATTCTCTACAGGAAAATAAATTGACCTGCTTGTGTCATAATCCCCATAAGGAGTTCTTCCATAAGACCTTATAAACCCAGTTTCTCTGCTTAACACTTTTGTGTCTGGATGCAATTTTTTCCAATCTTCCCAAGTAACTGTATCAATAGGAACTTGCTTGAGCCTCATGCCTGTAAGCTCTCCAATTATAGCTCTTCCTGTCACTTGGTCCCATAAAGTATCTGTTTTCCTGTCGTACATAACTAAATCACTATTGTACAATAACCCAGAAACCCCAAACTCAACTGGCTCATTGTTTATTGTTCTTTCATAAGCAATTCCTGTTCCGCATAATGGACAATAAGTAACAGCAACTGGATTATTGTTGACTATATCATTAACAATCTCGTGCCACACAAGTATTTGGAAAGGATAAGCTCTTTTGTCTCCATTCAGATTTATGCCTAAAACTAATTCATCATCCCGCACAAATTTATTTGCCTCTTCAGCAGAAACAAATTTTGGATTATCAATTGACGGAATCCCGTCTTTTGGCGGCCCTCCTGACAATAGCTTATTTGGATGTACAATGTATTTTGTTCCATCTGGCAATGTTTTTATTTCTTCTTTTTGGATTAATTCTATTGGCTTTGATTTTAGCAATTTATCCACTTTTTCATTTATTTCTTCTGGTGTTAATGGACCTTGTTTTTTGTCAACAATAACGCCATCTTTATTTATAAAATATGAAACAGGTTGTGTAATAACATTGTATAATTTCTTAATTTCTGCGTCAGGATCTAACAAAATTGGAAAAGTTATTTTATATTCATCCAAAAATTTTTTTATTGGTGCTGAGTCTTCTTGCAAATTTACCCCCAATACAACTATAGGAAATAACTTTAATTTTCGTATACATTTATTATTTCCTAATAAGCAAATCACAATGAAAAGATACGAATATTAGTGTGATTTGCTATAGTTCGTCTCTATTTTGTTCATAAAGTTTTTGAAATAAAGGCATCTCTTCTTTACAAGGTGGACACCAAGTTGCCCAAAAATTAACAATGACATTTTTTTTGCCTTTATAATCACTTAATAAAACAGGATTTGAATCTAAATCATTCAATATGATATTTGGAGCTTTATTCCCAATTGCTGTTCCTAACTCTGCTGTTAATGTTTCTTCTTTAGTTGTTGTAGTTTTTTTTGTTTTTTTGAATGTATTTTCAATTAAAATAATAGCAATTGCAATAATTAAAACAATAACAACCAATAAAACTATTCTTTGATTTTTTTTCATTATACTTCTTATTTACTTTTTACTTTATTAAAATAACCCTAACTACTTAAATATTAGTTTTAATTATTAAACAATAAGTTTTAAATATAAAGAATTATTACTATAATTAAGGTGATAGTATATGGATAAAAACATTATTATTGCACCTGTTGGTGACAATATGGATGCATTATTTATAGGCTTAAGAGAATTTCCAACAGAAAAAGTGATTCTTTTAACGCCCCCTGAAAGAGTTAAGGAAGCAGAAAGGGCAATGCAGGATTTAGACAGATTTAAGATACCGGCAAAAATCATGGAAATTAAAGGAAACTTGTGGGAAGAGATGTTCAGGAAAATTGCAGAAATAAGAGAGGCTGAAAAGGACAAAAATATTCTTGTGAATACAGCAACTGGCGATAGAATGACAACTTGTGCTGCAACAAGTGCTGCTTTTGTCAATGGCATAAAGGCATTTTCTGTTGATAATGGAATGATAATGCTCTTGCCTGTTTTAAAATTCTCTTATTATAAGATGCTAACTGAAAAGAAAATGGGAATATTAAAAATGTTAAGTAAGCCTGATTGCTGTATGTCTCTTGAGGAATTAAGCAAGCGAACAAAGATGAGCTTGCCTTTGATTTCTTACCATATTAATGGAAATCTCAAATCTGAAGGACTGAAAAAAATGGGTTTAGCGGAAACAAATGAAAAGAAAGGAAGGATTGAGATTAAGTTAAGCACTTTGGGAAGAATGTTGATTAAGGGTTATGTGAGTTAAAAATCAAAATATTTATAAAATTTAATTGAAATTCTATTTTGAAAATGATACACATAATAGTAAATTACAAAGTGAAAAAAGATAAAGTAAATATTGTCAAAAAAGCCATTAAAGAATTTATTGATACAGTAAAGAAAAACGAGCCTGGAACACATTATTATGGAGCATATCAGCTTGATGACAAGGTTTCTTTTTTGCATTTTATGACTTTTGAAGATGAAAAGGCAAAAAGGATTCATGAAACATCTTCTTATGTAAAGAAATTTGTTGAGGTATTATATACAAATTGTACAAAAAAGCCAGTGTTTACAGATTTAAGCTTGATTAAATCAAATAGGCATTAATAAACTTTAAAAACAACAAAATCTACCTTTCCTCAATGAAAGAACTCTTATTCGGCACAGCTGGAATTCCTTTAAGCTCAAACCCTCGCACAACAATTGATGGCATCCAGCATGTCAAAAAGCTTGGCTTGGGAGCTATGGAGCTTGAGTTTGTGAGAAATATAAATATAACAAAAGAAAAAGCGCCTGAGGTTAAAAAAGCTGCACAAGAAAGCAATGTAATTTTAACATGCCATGCTCCTTATTTCATAAACCTAAATTCTTTGGAGAAAGCAAAAATTAAGGCAAGCATTGAAAGGATTTTAAATTCTGCTCGCATTGCAAATTTATGCGGTGGCTATAGCGTTTGCTTCCACGCAGGTTTTTATATGGAACAAGAGCCAAAAAAAGTTTATGATACAATAAAGCATAATTTGAAGGAAATTACCTCAATTCTCAAAAAAGAAGGAAATAGTATTTGGATAAGGCCTGAGACAACAGGCAAGGAAACCCAGTTTGGCAATGTTGATGAAATTTTGCAGTTAAGCCAGGAGCTTGACAATGTGATGCCATGTGTTGATTTTGCCCATTTCCATGCAAGGACAAATGGCAAGTATAACACATATAAAGAGTTTGCAAGCATTCTTGAAGCAATAGAAAAAAAGCTTGGAAAAAAAGGTTTGGAAGAGATGCATATTCACATTACAGGAATTGCTTATGGACCAAAAGGAGAGAAAAATCATCTCAATTTGGAAGAGTCTGACTTGAAATATCAAGAATTGCTGAAAGCATTGAAAGATTTTAAAGTTAAAGGTGTTGCAATAAGCGAAAGCCCAAATATCGAAGGGGATGCTTTATTGATGAAGAAGAGTTATAATAAATAATGTTTAATTATTAAATATAAATTTTAAAATGATTTTAATGCTTCCTTATAGACTTTAAAGTAGCTGTTTATTTCATCTCTATAATGAAAATTTTTTCTTATAAAATTTTTCGCATTTCTACCAAGCTTTTCTATTAATTTTTTATCTAAAAGTAATTTCTCTGCTTTTTTATAAAATTCTTTATTATTTCTAAAAATTAAACCATTATAGTTGTTTCTTATAATTGATATATTTCCTTCAATTGCAGATGCCAAAACTGGCTTGCCTACGCTCATTGCTTCCAAAACTGCATTTGCCATGCCTCCTTCTGTTATTGAAGTGTTTAATGAAACATCTATTTCTTCAAAAACACATTTAATTTCATCATGAGGTATCTTTGGAATGTAATAAATCCAATTATGATTTTTAATTTGTTCAAAAAAATGTTTTGCAAACTTCTCATCCAAAACAGGTCCTGCTAAAATTAATTTAATATTATATTTTTTGTTTAATTTAATAAACTCGTTTAAATAAAACATTTGATATTTTATCGTCCTAACCGCTGCTGGAAGAAATAAAATAAAGTCGTTTTTTTTGAGTTTTAATTGTTTTCTTATATCGCAATGCTTATGTTTTAATCTAACTGTTTGTTTTATTATTTTGATTTTATTTTTTAAATGTGGAAGTTCTTTTACTATTTTATTTTCCATTGATTTGTGAAAAACTATAATTTTTTTGGCAAAATTCAGAATTTCTATTACTTCACTTCTTTTTTCTTTTTGAAATAAATTAATATTTATATCCGTGCCTGTAATTGTAACAATTAAAGGCATGTCAAATTTTGCACATATTTCAGAACCAATAACTCCAGATTTATAAGCGTGAAATGTATGAATCAAATTTGGTTTAAATTTCTCCAACTTTAATAAATTTTCCCTATCTTTTAATTGTTCAGGAAGAAAAACTATAGTTTTTATTTTTCTTGCTTTTAAGCCTTCAACAATTCTGCTTGATGTTGTTGAATTCCCCCCAATAGAAGGTGGGTAACTTGGTGTTATTATTGCTACTTTCATATGTGTGAAAAATTTGTTAATTTTATGCCATGAGTTTTAATCAATTGTTTTATTCTATTGTTTGTTAACAATTCAATTTCCTTTTCTCTTTGCTTTGATTGGTGGAAAGAATCTCCATTTTTGTCAATATAAGCAGGATGCACCATTAGTTCATTTGTTCCATCTTTTAGTGAGGATAAAATCTTTGATAATTTTTCAAAGTGCATATCGTGCATGTTTAAAATGCCATAAAAAGCATCTGTTGTTTTGAGTTTGTTTTTAATTATGTTGATTTTGGCAATTTTTGAAAATTTAGAAAGTATGCTTTTAATTCTTTTTTCTTTTAGATAACTTGTGTAGCTTACTTCATGTGGTAATCTCATCCAATTAATCCTATATTTTCTTGCTAATTTTATCATTATATCAATAACATTCGGAAATACATGTATGTGATTGTGTCCATTTAAATGTGTTATCTTTAACTCTGAAGAAATTGCTTTAAGTATCTGTACTTCTATTTCTTTTTCAACTTCATTTTTATCAGCATAGTTGTAATAACCATTAAACCATTTGTTTTTTCCAATAAAATTTCCATTTTTATCAATTAATGTTTTCGATTTAGTCAATTGTTTGAATTCTGTTAAGTTGATATGAACTCCGACATCTAGATTTTTATTTTGTTTTAGCAATTTTATTGATTCATGAAAATATTGTGTATTAACAATTAAAGATGTAGCTGTTACAATTCCCTTTCTAAAACATTCAATTATTGCTTTGTTTGCATATTTGCTGTAGCCAAAATCGTCTGCTGTAACGATTAGTTGTTTCATTAGAATTCTGAATCTTATTTGATTTAAAAATATATCTTACCCAAAAGTAAATGTATAAATCTTGAAACCTTTTCCTATAATGTTTATATTTATAATATGTGTGTCATAATTTTCAGCAGAGGCAATATTATAGAGCTTGAATTCTTTTATGCTTGATATGCTTTTGTTTTCTTTGATAACTATATCAGAACCTTTATTTTTATCATTCTCAAATTCATTGTCCAAAAATATAAAAGCTTCTGAGCTATTTTCAGAGCCTGCTACAATATTTACAGCTTTTGCTTGAAAAATTAATAATATTTCCCCTTCATCACTTACTAGCTCCATATTGTCTGCATTGTTTTTCCATTTTCCTTCTAAATAAACATTGTTTGGGGTTATTGACAACGGGAATTTGTATTCAATAGTCTGTTCTGCTTTTAGTCCTTCTGGATTGCCAAAATTTCCCCTTGAAAATTGATAGCCAAAATAGATTTCAGGAGTTTTTATGTTGAAAAAATTGACATCAATTGTTTCTTGAGGCTTACTCATATCAGCCTCAACCTTTTCTTTTTGATTTAATCTTTCCATTCTCTCTTTCAACAATAATTGTATCATCTTTTCTGTCTCTTCATAAGCACCTTCCCCAATATGATCATATCTAATGTAGCCGTCTATGTCAATCAAATACTTATGTGGCCAGTACCTATTTTGATAAAGATTCCATGTAACATAGTTATTGTCTTGAGCAACAGGATATTTTAATTGGTAGTCATTAACAGCTTTCAAAACATTTTCGTATTTTTTCTCAAACTCAAATTCTGGCGTATGCACACCAACAATTACAAGCCCTTTATCCCTATACTTTTTATCCCATTCTTTTAAGTAAGGCAATGTCCTTATGCAATTAATGCATGTATAAGTCCAAAAATCAACAAGCACAACTTTTCCTCTTAATTGTTCAATTTTTAACGGCTCTGAGTTAATCCATTTTTCTATGCCTGCAAAGTCAGGAGCCCTTGGATATTTTTTATCTTTTTCAGTTTTTTCTTTTTCTGGTATTTTTACTTTGCCTAAATCTGGCTTTCGGGATTCAATATAAATTATGGCTGCAACTATAAAAATAACAACTACAAGTGTTAAAAATGGTTTTTTGATAAAGTTCGATTTTACCATAATAAAAACTTAGATGAATTTTTACAGGTTTTTAACCCAATAACGAAGCTGCAAAAAACCAGTTTGCCACAACATTAAGTTTGTTTGTAAATACTAGTATCCCCAAAATTAATAATAAAATTCCAACTACAATAT
>CAZSIU010000029.1:0-7762 GCA_964607225.1 uncultured Methanosarcinales archaeon
TAAGTTTGCTCAAAGAGTGCCCTAGGTGCTTCTGGCTTCATTTCAACAAGGGCATTAAAAGGCCGGATTCAATATTTCCTTCATTGCCTTCAGGAATGGATAGGATTCTGAAGATTCATTTTGATTCCTTCAGGGACAAAGGAGAACTGCCTCCTGAATTAACTAAGCTGAAAGGCAATTATAAATTATTTGACAATGCAGAGCTGCTTGCTGTATGGAGAAATAATTTCAAAGGAATTGAGTATGTGGATAAAGATGGAAATGTGTTTAGAGGTGCTGTTGACAATATCCTTATAAAAGGTTCAAAGCTTATAGTTCTTGATTACAAGACTCGCGGCTTTCCTTTAAAGGAAGACACGCATCATCATTACCAGGACCAGATGAATATCTATAATTTTCTTTTAAGGAAGAACAAGCATAAGACTGAAAATTACGCTTATCTGTTATTTTACCATCCCAATAAGGTTGATTCGGATGGAGATGTCATATTTAACACTGATTTGGTGAAGATTAAGGTTAATGTTAAGGATGCCGAGAAGCTTTTCAGGAAAGCTTTGAAAGTTCTTGGAAACGAGACTCCTGAAGCTGGAGAAGATTGCGGGTTTTGTGGGTGGAATAAAAATTTGAATTCTGTCTAATAAAATGCATAAAGTTTATTAATTCTGCACAGATAGACAGCATATTTTTGGGGCAAAATGAATAAGTCTAACGGGGCTAGTTTAGGGTTTGAGGAGAAGCTTTGGCAGACAGCTGACAAGCTAAGAAATAAAAAAGATGTATAATGGTATTAAACGAAGCAGATACAAGAGCGAAACTGATTGATCCAAAAATCCATAATATTGGGTGGACAGAAGATTTAATCAGGAGAGAGACTACTGCTGGAACTATTGAAATTATTAATGGTAGGCCAAAAAGGAAAAATGGAAGAACAGATTATCTCCTTTGTCTTCCCTCAAACGACAATGAAACTCCCCTTGCTATTGCAATTTTAGAAGCAAAGAAAGAAGACGAACACGCAACTCTGGGTTTGGGGCAAGCTAAAGAATATGCAAAGAGGTTGCATGTGCCTTTTGTCTTCTCAACTAATGGGCACTTATTTGTTGCTTATGACGAATTTTTAGGCAAAACTACTGAAGAATCGCTTCTTGAAAGTTTTCCTTCACCTGAAAAATTAAGAAGACTTTACGAAAAAGGTAAAGGTTTGTCGCTGAAAAAAGAGCCATCAAGGGCTTTGTTTATGCCTTACCAAGGTGGCCAATCTGAAAGAAGGTACTACCAAGATGCAGCAATAAGGGCAGCTTTGGAAAAAATTGCATCTCAAAAGCAAGGTTGGAACAGAGTTTTATTATCTCTTGCAACAGGTTCTGGAAAAACAAGAATTGCAGTTCAGCTATTGCATAAGCTTGAGAAATCTGGACAGCTTAAAAGAGCATTATTTGTTTGCGATAGAAACGAACTAAAAAGGCAGGGCTATGGCAGTCTGTTTTCTATCTTTGGGGATAATGCCGTTGAGTTTTCAAAAAATAAAAAATGGCAAAATGCCCGGTTACTTGTTGCTACATATCAATCATTGGGTTTGGATGAAGGTGGAGAAGAAAATTATTTTTTAAATGCTTTTCCGAAAAATTATTTTAGCCACATAATAATTGATGAGTGCCATAGGAGTGCATGGAATAAGTGGAGTGTCGTGTTGACAAATAATCCTGATGCTGTTCAAATTGGATTAACTGCAACTCCAAGAAGGATTGTGGGTGATGACTCTGATGCAAAAAATAAGGATGAGGAAATAAGCAATAACAATTTGAGGTATTTTGGCCAACCAGTTTATGAATATCCTTATATCCTGGGTTGGGAAGATGGGTATTTAGCCGCTTGTGAAATTGTCAGAAGAAAAGCAGGCATTGATGATGTTGATATTACAAAAGAAGAGCTTCTTTTAAAGGAAGCAACCGATTCTAAAACTGGAGCTTTACTTGGACAAGATGATTTAAAAGACGTTTACTCAAAAGAAAATTTTGATAAAAAACTTATTATTCCTCAAAGAAGGGAAGCAATGTGTAAAGATTTAATGGAGCTATTTGAAAAAACTGGCGGCTTAAAACAGAAAACCATCATTTTTTGTGCAACTGATAAGCATGCTGAAGATGTTGCAAATGAATTAAACAATATTTACAAAGATAAGAAACTTTCCCCTTGTGAAAAGTTTGCTTTTAAGTTTACTGCAAAAACCTTTGATGAAGGCTCTGATGAAAAGCATGAAGAGATTCTTGCAAATATGCGTGCAATGAAAAACTCTCATTTCATTGCAACAACTGTGGATTTGCTTACCACTGGTGTTGACATTCCTTGCATTCAAAATGTTGTATTTTTTACTTATGTTACTTCTCCAATTAGCTTTTACCAGATGGTTGGAAGAGGCACAAGGATTGACGAGGCATTTGACAAATATATGTTTAGGGTGTATGATTATACAAATGCAACCAGATTGTTTGGAAAGGATTTCATTTCAAAACCAAGAGATACTCCTTCAAAATCTTCTGAAAAAGAAGAAAAGGAAAAAATTGCAAAAGTTTATGGTTATGAAGTAAATATTAAGGATGAAGGGACTTTTATTTTGATGAAAGATGAAAATACTAAAAAAGAAAGACCTTTTACAATTGAAGAATACAGAAAAAAACTTGCGGAAGGATTGGTTTTAAAGGTTGAAAATATTGATTTACTTCGCGAGATGTGGATTAATCCCGAGGAAAGAAGACATTTAATAGAAGCTCTTCCAGGAGGATTGAACGGAGCAAATTTACTTAGACATTTATTAAATCTTAATGATTATGATTTGTTTGACGTTTTAGCCAATGTGGGTTTTGGAGTTAATCCTAAGAATAGGGAAGAAAGGGTTTTTGCTTTCAATTACAAAAATAAAGAATGGCTTATGTCTTTGCCCTCTGACACTTCAAAAGTCATAGGCGCTTTGGCAAAGCAATTCAAGGAAAATGGAATTGAAGAGCTTGAAAATGAAAATGTGTTCAATATTCCTGAAATAAAGAGAGCAGGAGGAGTAAAATCCTTGGCTAAAGTTATGAACACAGCAGAAGCAGTTAACGAAGTTAAAAAGAGGTTATTGGTGGCTTAAAATGGCAAAAAGGGTGAGTTTCTGGGCAACAAAAAAAGTTCCGAAAAGAGTTAGAGTCTCGTTTGTAGATAGATATGGTAATCTAGTTTCCTTTACTGGAACAAAAAAAGTTCCGAAAAGAGTTAAAATTAGTTTTTGGGCATCACGCAGGAGGCGCAGATGAACAAAGATTATTCTGGTTTTTACATAGATTCGAATATATTTGTGCAGTATGCTAAAAAAGACCATCAATTACATAACCAGTCTAAAGAACTTATAGATATTATAGTAAACAAATATTCCACTTGCAAAAAACTTAGATTTTTTGCTTCAAGGTTTTCTGGAGTGGAAATTGCTTCTGCACTAAGAAGAAAGAATTCAAGAAAAGATGCCGAAGCCTTTTTATTCAAAAAAGAAAATATGTGGAAAAATGTCTTTCTGCCTTTACCGCCCTCTCCAAAAGAGAAATTCCAGATTGATAACTTTATTTCTGAACTTATGGAGATTGCTTTAAAATTTGGGACTGATTCTGGAGATACATTACAAACCCACGCAATAGAAACTTACAAAGAAGAAATTGATTATGTTGTAACTAATGACAAAGATTTCGTAGATAGACTTGGGAAAAAGTATCGCAGAATAAAAGTATTTTATCTTAAAGATGATTTTACTGAATTATGTAATTTATTAAAAACTTTAACGAAATGACTCTTAAAATGAAACAAGAATTAGTTCAAAAGCATAAGTTGCCTGAAGGGTGGAAATGGGCTAAGTTCAATGAAGTTGCAGTGATGAAAGGTAGAATAGGTTGGAGAGGATTAAATACTTCAGATTATACTTCAAAAGGACCTATATTACTTTCTGTTAACAACATTACTCAAGATTTTAAATTAGATATTTCAAGAGCTACTTACATTACGCAGAAATCTTATGATGAATCTCCAGAAATAATGATTAATGATGGTGATTTATTGTTATCTAAATCTGGGACAATAGGAAGAACATGTATAGTTCATAAAGTTGAACATCCAATGACTGTAAACGCCGCAATTAATGTTATAAAAGTCAATAATAAATTACTGAATAACAAATACTTAATGTATTTCTATGCAAGCAGTCTAGGACAAAAAATATTTTCGAAATTAGCTGTAGGAATGGCTCAAAAAAATATGTTCCAGAGGGATTTGAATGTCATGCCTATTCTTCTCCCGCCTCTCCAAGTCCAAAAGCAAATCGTCGCAAAACTCGATGCGCAGATGGCTCAAATTGAAATAATGAAAAAAGAAGCGGAGAAAGAGAAAGAAGCTAGTGATGAAATCTTTCAGAGTTTCTTAACAAAAGAAATATTGGATAATGCAAAAGAATGGGAAAAAATTAAGATAGAAAATTTATGTTCTTTGATGACTGGAGGAACTCCTTCAAAATCAGTAGAGTCTTATTGGGATAAGGGGGATATTAACTGGCTTGCATCAGGAGATGTAAACAAAGAAATTATTTATGAGGTGGAGGGGAAAATCACCCAAGAAGGTATGAATAATTCAAATACTAAAATGATTCCAATAAACTCTATTTTAATTGCATTAAACGGGCAAGGGAAAACAAGGGGAACTGTCGCAGTTTTAAAAGTAGAATCTACTTGCAATCAATCATTAGTTGCTTTTATTCCAAAGGATAATAATCAATTAGATTATAAATTTCTTTTTTATTATCTTAAAGCATCATATCAAAAGTTAAGAAACATTACAGGCGATAATGAAAGAAGTGGTTTAAGCATGAGGATACTTAATAATTATCTAATTTCAATCCCAAAAATAAAAATACAAAGAGAGATTGTGAAAAAAATTGAATTGTTTAATAACCAACAAAAAAACATCAAAGAACAAATCTCTCAAAAACTCTCCGCAATCTCCCTTCTCCCATCCTCAATCTTAAACGAAGTGTTTGGAAAATATGAAATTCCTAACGAGAAAGAAAATGGCAAATAAAATCAACGGCAAAAACGGTAACGGAAGAATACTTTCAGACCAATCCAGCATGAACTCTTACATTAAATCTATCTGCGATATAATGAGAAGAGACAAGACGAAAGGAGCAATGCAGTATATTCCTGAACTTACTTGGATGATGTTTCTAAGGATTTTAGACGAAAAAGAGCAGGAAGAAGAAATGCAATGCGAAGCAGTAGGGAAATCTTTCACTCCATCATTAAAAGCGCCTTACAGGTGGAGAGATTGGGGAAACCCACAAGGAAAAAAGAGAAAAGAAATTCAAGAAACAGGAAAATTAGGGGATTTTTTAGATTTTGTAAACCAAGATTTAATTCCTTATTTAAAATCTTTTGAGAAAAAACAGAACGCTACAATAAAACAAAAAATTATTTCTCAGATATTCAGAAAGATAGAAAAAACACAGTTAGTAAGTGAAAGAAACCTATTAGATGTTTTCGACAGGATAGAGCATTTAACTTCTGAAAATATAGATGATACTCACCAATTCCCCCTTTCCCAAATTTATGAAGGGCTTTTGTTAAAAATGGGTGAAAAGGGCAATGATGGAGGTCAATTTTTCACGCCAAGAGAAGTTATTCGTGCAATGGTGAGAGCAATAGCTCCAAAATTAAAAGTAAAAGGAAGAGATGCAACGTTTTATGATCCTTGTTGTGGGACAGGAGGATTTCTTGCAGAAACATTTGTGTATTTAATGAATCAGGAGCCAACAGCAACAGAAATTGATTATCTAAAACATAATGCTCTGTGGGGTATTGATGATAGTGATGATGCATTTCCAATTGCTCTTGCAAATTTAGCTTTGCATGGAATAGATTTTCCACATATAGGGCTTAAAAATACTTTGAGCGGAAGGCCAACCTATGTTGAGCTTTTCCAAGGAGCACCTTCCCAATTTGATTATATCCTAACTAACCCACCTTTTGGTGGCAAAGAGGGAGAAGATGCTAAAACAAGCTTTGCCTATAAAACAGGAAGCACGCAGGTTTTATTCTTACAACATATAATAGACAAGCTAAAAGATGGAGGAACTTGTGCAATGGTTATTGATGAAGGAGTTTTGTTTAGGACTAATGAAACATCTTTTGTGCAAACAAAAAGGAAACTATTGGAAGAGTGTAATCTATGGTGTATCATCAGCTTGCCTCAAAATGTTTTCGTTAATGCGGGTGCAGGCGTCAAAACAAATCTTCTTTTCTTCACAAAAGGAAAACCAACAAAAAAGATTTGGTATTATGATATGTCACACATAAAGGTAAGAAAAAAATTACCTTTTACGCTAGATAAATTTGAAGATTTTTTCACAAGATTAAGCTCAGATAAAGAAAAAGACAAGATTAGTGACAAAAGCTGGTTTATTGATATGGACACGATAAAAAATAAGAATTATGATATTAAAGCAGTAAATCCAAACATCAAAGAGAAAGTTATTCCTAAACCTGAAGAATTGATCATGATAATTGAGGAATCTCAAAAAAAGATTAATGAGAGTTTGAAAAGATTAAAAGAAATAAAATAACCTTAATTTCTATGCTTTATCTCAACCAAAAACATTCTTCCGTCAGTTGAAAGCAGCTTAATATCTACCAAATCTTCTTTATGTAAGTTATTGGTTAATTCCTTAGGACCATAAAGAAATAACCCTTGCCTAAATTAACCTTTATTTCTTAAACTTCTTAAGCATCTCTAAGGCTTCCTTTCTGGAGAATTTCTCGGTAATGGATTCTATCTCCTTGACGCTATCGCCTTTACTGATGCCCATGCTTTGGAAGAACTTGATGGCTTTGACTGTCCCAAGCTTCTTGAATACTGCCTTAGCATTTATCTTTGCCATCATCAGAAAGAATTATTTCTTATCTTTCCTGGCTTTCTTGATGCCTTTTATAATCTCTTCTTTGCTCATCTTTTCAGTTATGGACTCTATTTCCTTCACGCTGTCGCCTTTATTGATGCCTAGCCGCTGAAAGAATTCTATGGTTTTGACAGGGCCAAGCTCCTTGAACAGGGTTGCTATTCCCTTTTCAACAAGCGGATGGTGCATTTCAGTTTCCATGTTAAGCCACCTTTTGAACAAATTCGATTGGATTTATTATAATTAACTTAAAGCTAGACTTCAATAAAAAGCTTTCTATTATTTTTGCCTTTTTTAGCAACTCATGGTCACAAGTAACAAGATGATCGCAATTTGACAAGGCAGCTGAGGCAATGTGAAGGCAATCTGCATAGTCTTTTATATAAATTCGAAGGCTATCCGCAAGCTTTTCAATATTAGAATCAATAACTACCATATGATTTTCCACATTCTTAGCCAGATGAAACACCAGTTCCCTCTTTTCCTTCTCCTCAATAAAATTGAATTCGTAAAATAAAATTTCCGAAGTTAATATTAAAATACTTTTATTCCTTGCGAAATCAAGTATTTGCTTAACAGATTTTGCCTCTAATTCCGTATTATTATCAGTTAAATCATCAAAAGGCCGACAAAACACATTAGTATTGAGCATGATTCTCTTCATTTTAGGCTCCAGCAATAGTTATATGCTTTCCCATTTTCCTTCTCCAACAATCAAATGGTCCAAAACTTTAATCCCGACCAAATTTCCAGTCTCAACAAGAACTTTATTAACCCTATAATCTTCTTCACTTG
>CAZSIU010000030.1:0-7646 GCA_964607225.1 uncultured Methanosarcinales archaeon
CCGTATGGCTCTGCGTATAATCCTACGTTATACGTTCTGCTTTGCAGTTCGTATTCACAGGATTATGCGAAAGGAAGAAAGCTAAAAAATCGGTTTAATTCTTGTTAAAATCTATTACTATTAAGGACATACATTAAGGGCGAGAAAACCCGTTAGTCGTAATAGTGGGGCGAGAAAACTAAATTTCAGAATATTTTTATACTATAACTAATTTGTTTATTATTATGGAAATCCAAAACCTGATTAATAAAATTCAAAAATTAGTTAATCATAGAAGAATTGGTTACTCAAACGAAGAAGATAGGGACTGTTGGCAGGTTACGAGATTTAGGAATTCTTTTAACCATAAACATCAAGCTGTATACTTTCATTTTAATATGATAAAACAGATTAAAAAAGAAGTTGCTAATATAATTGAACATCAAATGCATGGAAAAAATGAATTTCTACTTGGAGATAAAAACATGAAAGAGAAAATAGCTTTTCAGCATCAGATTCAATTCAAATGTACAGTTTTAATGGAAGATATTCTTTACCATTTAACGAGTATTATTGATAACTTACCAAAAATAATAGGTGTTTATTTCAAAACTGTTCACCCAGAACTGGGATTTAGAATTGCCAAAAGTCAGTTAAATCATGAACACACAAAAGATTTGGAAATCACTAAGCTTATTAATAAAAATTGGGACGAATGGATTGAAAAATTAAAAAAGTTTCGTGGTGAAATATTCCATCATCATTCAGAAATATGTAAAGCACAAATGCAAGCATCTTTTGGAAGGGATGAAAATAGAGACCAATACTTTAAAGAAGATATTATTGTTAATGTTCCAAAAGAACTAAAAGAAGTTCTTAAATATTCGGAGGATAAAGTTGAACTCGAAAGATTTTGTGAGGATATTATTACAAAATCTTATAATTTCTTTGATGAAATATTTGATATTTTAATAAAAGAGCATGAAAAAATTGTCAAAAAACATAGCTAATCTCTTCACATAAATATCCAAGAAATTACTTTTTTTCAAAGTAAATAGCTTCCTTTGTTATATCGTGTGAACCACATTGTGGACATTTTTTAAGTTTATCCAACAATTCTTGTTGAGCTTCAACATTTCTTTTTGCTTGGGTTGCTGCTCCTACATTGAAGAATGCAAATCCAGCTTGTACTCCAGCATTAGTCTTAATATTTTTTTCAATTTCTTTTTCTATTGATTCTAAATAATGCCATACCTTTCCGCATTGATTACATTTGCATTTTATTTCTTTAGTCATGCCCTTTTTCTGCATTTCTTTTTCTATATTTTTCTTTTCTCTAAACTTGCTTCTGCACTCATCACTACAAAAATAAGGATTTTGAGAGCTAATATCCCATTTATAGTTAAAATAACTTACCTTCTTTCCACAATCGGCACAGTTTGGCATCTAATCACCTTTAAGTCTTAACTGCATGTCCTACCCTTTCTTTACAATCAGATTTTAATTGACTATAACCATCATCTATCTTTTCACAAGCAGAAAGGTCTAAATTTTTTAGTGCAAGGTTATAATAGCATTTTGCACCATAGGTTAAATATTCACTAAATTTACTTAACAATTCACAAACTTCTTTCTTAAGGAATTTTTCATCTTTTTCATCATAAATTTGTCTAATACATTCACTTCTAAATCTTCCGCTTTCGTCACATAGCATTATGTCTTTTTTATTAAACACCCTATAATAATCTGTAGCTATTTTATAAATGCAATCATCTTGCTTATCAGCAGAGTCATAAACTTCTTTACATAATTCTGGATTTCTTTTACTTAAAACTACACCTTCTCTACATTCTTTAAAATCAACACCAAGTTTATCACAATCGCTAATTTCAAATTCATTCAATAAGCCTGTATAAAATAGACAAAACCTTACTGTGTCTAAACCGAGATAATCTCTTGAAAGTGTATAGCATTCATCTAAGTTTTTATGGTATATGGCAATAGACATATAACAAGAGTTATTTTTTCCATAATAGTCTCCGCCAGTAGCATTTTCAAATTCACAATAAGAGTGGTCAAGTACATTACTATCAATTTTAGCCCTTTTAAACCAATTGTTGTATATTGGTTCGTAATATGTATTTACATAATTTTGATAATTTTGCTGATTATCAAAATCTTTCCTAATTTGACTATAGCAATTGTTTTTATCAGTCTTAGTTTCCAACTGAAGACAGATTGAAGAATCGTTGTTTATTGTTGCTTTATTTGAATAACAAATAATTCTATCACCGTGATTCAATTCATCACATAAGTTTAGACTAAATTCTGTATCATTATTGCTGATGTATAAATAGCAATCTGATTTGAATGAATAAGGAATTTCCTTGCAGTGTTTTGGATTTAGGGTTTTCTTACCAACAGAATTAAAGCACATATAGGAATAATCTTTAGGAAAATCTAGACAAAGTCTTATGTCATTTTGCCGAGAAATTAAAGACTTATAACACGTATCTAAATGTTGTTCATCAAAATAATATTTTACAGAGCCATCATAACTTGTACCTAAATGAATACCCAGTAAATCTTTACATTGCTGAGGAGTTTCAACATTTTGGTGTAGACAATAATCATAAATCTTCTCTCCATAACAATCTTTTCTACACTTACATTTGTCTAGAATATCCTCTGTAGAAATTGATAATTTTTGATTTTTAATTTCTGTTGATTTATACCATATCCCAGTACTCTTTGATTTTGCATAATCTTCTGCTTGGTTGAATATTTGGCTAAATCTTATATCTGGTGGATATTCTATCGCTTTGGCATAACCCCCTTCAACTAATTTAAGGTTTATTAATTCTTCATTATAATAGACATATCGTAACAATCTAAAGTATTTGTCCTTATCAGAAATATCTTTCTGTAAAATAACTTTTTTTCCAAGAATCTCTTTGGCTAAGAAACTTTTTGCGTCTTCAGAAAATGGCTCATTTTCTTCTGGAGCGTCTATTCCTATAAGCCTTACTTTTTCGCCTGTTTCTATCTCAAAAGTATCCCCATCAATAATTCTGGTTACCAATTTTTCGGTAGATGAAATATTAAGATTTTTGGCTTCAATTAGAGCTTCCTTCACAATTTCTTTAAGTTCTTGCCTTATTTCTTGCTCGTATTTATCTCTAAATTGTTTCTCTTCAAGTTCTGTGCATCCAACAATAAATAATGCCGCAAATATTAAAATTACTCCAATCTTTTTACAAGACATTTTGTTCAATTCGAGTTTTCTCGCTCCCTTTAAAACATTCAAAATTAAGTAGTGTATAAAGTTTTCGTTTATAAAGTATTAGGTTTTCTCGCCCTTAACAATAATTAAACCTTTACTTTTCCCAAGAAAAAAATCTCCGTGGCGTTCGGCGAGACAAAAATTTCAAGGATTCTTTACATAGCAATTAAAATCCGCAGAAATTTTTGGCGAGTAGGACAAGCTTTTCGACTTTTGCTTTAGTTCTGAAAGGAGAAAAGTTGTCCGTCGAACCGCCAAGGAGGAGATTTTTTTCAAATCATGATAATGATGGAAAAAGTGCGTGTGCATAGCACACTCAGGAAAATTGAAATGTTCTTGCCTAACACAGGTTTAATGAACTTTCTACAAGATTTTATTTCACCCTTACAGTCTCCAAATTCCTTGGTGCAACCGTCTCTACCCTAAAACCTTTGTGTATAGAACTCGCTAAATCCAAGCATCTTGAATTTTCGCCGTGATTTACAATAACTTTCTTTGGCCTTGGCTCGCATTTTGCAACAAAGTTCATAAGCTGGTTTCTTGAGGAATGCCCTGAAAAGCCCTCGACAGTATGGACTTGCATTTTAATCTGGAGCATTTCCTGCTTTCCTCCATCAGAGAAAGTAAATTCTCTTTCACCTTGCTGTATTCTTCTTCCCATCGAGCCTTCTCCTTGGTAATTGACAAAACCAATTGCATTTTTTGGATTATCGCAAAGATGCTTTAAATACTCAATAGAAGGTCCGCCTGTAAGCATACCAGAAGTTGCCAATACAACACAAGACCCAGTATTCTCAATAACATCCATCCTTTCTTTTTGTGAGCCAACTCTTTTGAAAATTTCATGCAAGAATGGATTTTGGTCTTTGTGGAATATAAGTTTTCTAACTGAATTGTTTAAGTATTCTGGATAAGCTGTATGGATTGCTGTAACATCCCAAACCATACCATCAATATAAACTGGAATAGGCTGCATTCTTCCATCTCTAACCATTTGCTCTATAGCAAGCATTACTTCTTGGGCTCTTCCTACTCCAAGCGTAGGAATTAAAACTTTACCATTTCTTTCGATTGTTTCTTTTATTATATTCATCAATTCCTCATCAGTTTCTTGCCTGTGAGGCATTATATTTTCTTTGCCACCATAGGTTGCTTCAAGCATTAATGTTTCAAGCCTAGGAAACAAAGTAACAGCTGGCTCAAGCAATAATGTTTTGCCATATTTTTGGTCACCGGAGTAAAGGATATTATGCAAACCGTTTCCAACATGCAAATGAACCATTGCGCTGCCAAGGATGTGTCCTGCATTGTAAAGTGTAATTCTCACATCAGGGGTTACATCACTGACTTCATCATATTCTAGTGTTATAGTATGCTTAACCATCTCCTTAATTTCCTCTGATGTAAAAATTGGGTCTTGTCCGTCTGCCCTTTGAATTTTTATGTAATCAAGCAACAACAAAGCAGAAACATCTCTGCTTGGTTCTGTGCAATAAACAGGACCTTTGTAACCATATTTGAACAAATAAGGTATAAAACCGCAATGGTCAATATGGGCATGGCTTAATATAACAGCATCTAACTCATTTATGTTAAATTCTGGTGCATCCAAGTAAGGATATGGCTTATCAGGAGATGCAACATTAATGCCGCAATCAAGCAATACTCTTGATTCAGGCGTTTGCAAGAAAATGCAGCTTCTTCCAACTTGTCTTCCAGAGCCAAGATAAGTTAGCCTTATCCATTCATTTTTCTTTTCTCTTCTCCAACCATCATAAATTCTATGTCCAACTTTGTCAAGGAATTTTCTTCTGTAATCGCTGTGCTGGTAAAGAACTGCTCTGATGTTTTCAATTAATTTTGACCTTATTGCTGGCTTTCTCCTTATCAAAGGCACCCACAAGGTTTGAGTTCTTATGTCTCTCAATATAGCACCCTGCTTGCCTATTGCCAAGCCTGGCTTATCAGCTTCAATTATAACCCTGCTACGCTGCGGATCAAAAATAATTTGGTCAACTCCAGCTTCTTCTGGAATTATTGAGCGAATTATCTTTTCAGCTTCTTCCATGTCCATTGCAATGCTTGGATCAGGCCTTAACTCAACTCTTTTCTTTATATCATCAACTATTCTCTTTATCACGCCATTATTGTTTAAGAAAAAGTCCTTGTCTTTTGTATAGAGTACTATATTGGCAGCTTCAAAATTAACTTCACTTATTTTGTTTTCAGGCAAATTCTTTAGAATTTCCTTTACTATGTCTCCCATTTTTAGAAATTTATTTATTTTTTTAACTTCAATGATTATTTATTAATGTTCAGATAAATGTAAAATTAAGGTTGTAGCACTGTTTTTTATTTTACACAACGCATTATTTTTTAAAATACCATTATAAAAACCAAAAAAATAATCCTTGTGTTTTGTTTGTTTTTATAGAAAAGTTTTATACTTCAATTTTCAATTCAAGCTCTTTTGAAAAAACCTTTTTAATGCCTTCTTTTGTAATGGTTACAATGTCTATTCCATTGCCTGATGCTATGTCTCTTTGCACAGCTGCATTTATGCCCTTTGCAGCTAGTTTTACTCCCTCCTCAACGCTTAAACCTTTTTTGTATAGAGTTTCTAAAACACCAAATGTCATTACAGAGCCTGAGCCTGAAGAAATATAATCATCAACACCAACAATTGAGCCATCAGGGCTAAGATCATAAAGATGAAATCCTGTTGAATCCTTGCCTCCAACAATAAAGTGGCTTATGCCTGGGATCAAGCTAAACTTTCTTATGTTGCTGTAGACAAAATTTGCAAGCAAGTTTGCAGCTTCTCTTACATTTGTTTCTCTGCCTGTTCTTATATCCTTTAATTTAAGCTCTGCTTTTAGGTATTTTGTCAATAATTGCACATCAGATACAGTGCCTGCAACTGTAACAGCTATGTTGTTTGTTATGTTTATTATCTTGTCAAATTTTTTGTATGCGATTAAGTAGCCAGATGTTGCTCTTCTGTCTGCTGCTAAAACTAAACCATCTTTACAGACTATGCCTATAGTTGTTGTACCTGTTTTGAGTTCCCTATCTTCCATTCTAAAACCTTGAAGAATTACTTATATGCTTAAGATAACGAGGTAATATTTAAATGTTTTGATTGTGTTTGGGTTTTTGAATTTTTTAGTATTTTTTGTTATTCACCTAGTATTGACTTTACCAATGCTGCTAAACCTTCGTCAGGAACTCTTGGATGCGTAACATCTGAAAATTTAATGTATCTAATATCAATTCCCACATTTCTCAATTCTTCCATAACTGAGCTTAACTCACTTTCATTATGTTCACTACACAAAATGAACTTGATTCTCGAGCCTAATTCATGAACTTTTCTTATCAGTCCAGGGCCGGTCATGCGAGCGTCCTTAAGAAGACCAGTAATCAACAAATGAGGTCCGGGCCTAGCATTTGTTGCCATATCCAAAGCTTTGTATGGATCAACAGTTGCAATAACGTTGTAGTTGGGACTTGCCCTCACCAATTGCTCATAAAGTTCTGTTAAAGAATTGTTATCATCATAAACAACATAAAGAGTTTTCATTTGATTTAATGGATTTTTACTTCAAACTCTCACTAAAAAGAACATTAACTGCATTGACAAAGAATGGGCTGTTTATCCAGATTGCAACTTCAAAATCAGGTGCAACATTCTGGTTAGAGACTAGGAATAGCATTTCCTTGTTGTCAACAGTGACAAAGTTTGAGTATGGGTTGTATTCAATATGCTCAACATTCTGCAGCTTCTTCGCAATAACCTTGTTTCGAGGAGTATAGAATTTTACTTTTATTCCTTTTTTTGCAAAACTTTGTATAAAGTTTTTCAATAGCTTAGCTTTTCTTTCAGTGTTTTCTTGTGTTGCCACTATAACCACATTTGATTTTGCTTTTGCTATCATATCTTTTATGTACCTATTTACGCTTGTTCTTCCTACAACTGATTTGGAAATTTGAGATACATCAATATGCTGTACACCAGTTTTGTGCAGTAACTCAAGCTCTTTGAATTCATCAGTTTCTTTTATACTTTCATACTGCATTGCCAATTGCTCTGCTTCTTCCTTAATGTTTTTCTTAACCCTTTCAAGAATTGCTTCTGGCTCAACTGCAAGGTACTTTATTGGCTTGCCTATCTTCATTATGATGAATCCTTTCTTCTCTAATGACTCGAGAACATCATAGCATCTGCTTCTCGGCACACCAGAAATTTCAGCTAATTCGCCAGCAGAAGCAATTCCTCTGCTAAGCAAGGCAGTCCATATCTTAACTTCGTAGATGTTTAGCCTAAAGTGTTTCCTTAACTCTATTAAAAATTGACTTTGTTGCATAACGCAAAGTATTAATT
>CAZSIU010000031.1:0-7616 GCA_964607225.1 uncultured Methanosarcinales archaeon
CAACATTAATTCCTTTCTCTTCTAAATCACCAATCTTAAACAACAAAGCACCAATTGCGTCATTTTGCTTGTTGCCCCACTGCTCCCATATTTCTTCCATTGTGATTGGGTCGTATCTTGCATGAATATATTGGTGATGATATTTTGGCTTTTCCTTTATGGCCCAATCTATTTTGTATTCGTGCTTTAGAAGAACATCAAGCAAAGCCCTTAAAGTTTTCTTTACAATTCTGTATTTCTGAGCTGCTTCTAAGCCAAGAGTTGTATAGATATTGTCTCTAATCCAAGCTAAATTATAGCCGCTCTTAACAGTCATTCTGCTAGCTGCAAAAAGTCCTGTTGGATACTGCATTTGTTTTAGGATTTGAAGTGATTGGTTTAGCATTTTAATAAACCACTATTAAATAACCAATTATACAAAACAGCATGACAATACTTCTAATTTATTTAGTATAAATTTCTCTGCAATATCTCTCATAAAATTTCAATTCTTCAGCAGTTGCAGCATATTGTCTTTTTTCCCTGACAGGCTGCCTAACTCGTTCAAGTACAATTTCCAATGGGTCACCTTGTTTTTTACGTATATCTGCTGTTAGTTGCAAACTTTTTAATCTACGAGATTTTATTGAATCTAACCCTCTTCTTAAAAACTCTAATACTTCTTTTTGAGAAGAAGTTGTTTTTTGACCATCTTCATCAGCAAATTTAAATGTACCTGCGTCTTTATCATAAGTTGCAATTATTGTCTGACTACTACCAGTAGGGTCTTCATAATTTAAATACCAACTAATTTCATTACCAATTTTCAAGTCGAATGGCCTACCCCATACCGCTGTCCTTCGCAAGTCACCGTATTCTTGTCTACCCAGATATGGTTGTGCTAATTCATCAAATTCTTTTGTTACTCCTTCTACTAAATCATTCATAAATTTATTAATGCTTTCTCCCTTTATAAACCTTTCTATTTGTCACTACTATAATGTAAAGAATTATCCCACACTATAATAAACCCTTCTATTATCTTTGCCTTTGTTTTCTGCTTTAACAAACTCTATTGTACCTATCTCTGCCAAGCTTTTTACATGAGTGCCGCCATCTGCTTGAACATCTACACCTGGAATCTCAACAATCCTTAATGTTTGGACATCAGGAGGCAATGCGCCTGCAAGCTTTACAACACCAGGAATTTTCATTGCTTCTTCTCTTGGCAAGTAATAAGTCTTAACTGGAAGGTCTTGTTTTATAATTTCGTTGGCAGTGTGAATATATTGTATTATTTTTTCCCTATCAAAGTTTTCCATATTAAAATCTATCCTTGTTTTATCTTCATCAATCTGGTTGCCTGTTATCAAAACATTTGCTTCTCTGTTAAAAATTGAAATAAGAAGATGTGCAGCAGTATGCATTCTCATGAACTTATACCTTCTGTCCCAATTGATTCTACCTATAATCTTATCACCCACTTTCAAACCAGGTTTACTAACTTCATGACTAATACGCCCAGAGAATTTGCCAACATAAACAACTGAGTATTCTTCACTATTGCATATCATTACACCAGTGTCGTACGGCTGTCCACCGCCAGTCGGATAAAATGCAGTCTTATCAAGAATTACAAACTTATCATCTTTAACACTTTCAACAATAGCTTCAAACTCTTTTAAATAAGAGTCGTTCATATAAAGAACTTTTTCCATCTTAAAAATAAAAGAAAAAATAAGTTGTATTTAATCTTTAGCCAATGATTGTATGGTTTTTAACGCAACAACTATAGCAGCTGGTGTTACAAAAACTGCAATAGCTTGAACAATGCCGCCTAAGTAACCGCCTATTACCGGAATTACTCTAAGCGTGTTTCCAGTAGTTCCTGTTATAAGCAAAGCTGCTGCTGCTATCAAGAAAGGTGTTGTCTCTTTCTCAGTCACATTCAAAAGTCCTACAATCAGTCCTAACACTACTAATAATAATACCAACCAACCTTGTATGTTATCACTCAAGTTACCTGAAAATAAGCCTATAACAATGGCTACCAGAACACCAATAAGAAAAGCCCACTGTCCCATTTTACTTCCTTCTGCCATTTTAATCTTACACCTCCACTCTTTTTAATAAGAAAGTAAAATGTTTAAATTGAACATCTATTTAAATTTTTGCTTTATAGAGATTAATTATCAAATTTATTTAACTTATTAGGTGGTTGTCTCTCATTAGTGTTTTAAAAGTTTTTTATCCAAAAAAGTTCTATTTCAGTCTATTTTGCTGAAATAAACTAAATTTACTATTTTTAGAAAAAATTAAGCCTAAATTTTCTTTTTTTAAATAAAATCTTTCCGAAAAGTTTATATAGTGGTATTCTCAAGAGTGTATATTCTAAGTGTTTTTAGCACACAGGAGGTGAAAGCTAAATGGAAAAACAAATTGGGAATTACTCCTTCATAATTGGAGTGATTATAGCTGTAGTGCTTGGTTTAGCAGCCCCAAGGTTAGGCACAGCAACAGCATGGCTCTGGTCGTTGCTGGTTGTGCTAGGTCTAGTGGTTGGTTTCCTGAATGTCTCAGGAAAAGAAACCAAGGAATTTTTATGGGTAACAGTTGCGTTAGTACTTGTTGCCTTTGCAGGCAGTGCCCAGATTAACTCATGGAGCAATGTTCAGTTAATTGGAACATACTTAAAAGGGATTTTTGATGCTATCTTAGCATTCGTTGTTCCAGCAAGCGTAGTTGTTGCATTGAAAGATGTCTGGGAGCTAGCAAAGCCTAATGTATAAGCTTTTTTCTTTTTTTATTTTTTCTTAAACTATTTATAGTAAGATTGATTTCTCTATGTCATGAATATATTGCCTAAAATTGAGATTGTGAATTTAGCTTTGTATTTCGATTCTACACTTGTCATTGCAGACGTGCATATTGGTTATGAAGAAGCCTTAAACAAGCAGGGCATTCTAGTGCCAAGGCTGCAGTTTGAGGAGATGGTTAAAAGGATGGAAAGAATTTTTAATTCATTACAAGGCAAAAAGATTGAAAGAGTTGTTGTAAATGGTGACTTAAAGCACGAGTTTGGTACTATATCTGAGCAAGAGTGGAGAAATACACTTAAGTTTCTTGATTTGCTTGCAAAACATTGCAATGAAGTAATTTTAATTAAAGGAAATCATGACACTATATTGGGTCCTATTGCTAGAAAAAGGAATGTTAAAGTTGTAGATAATGTTGCTCTTGATGATGTATTAATTGTCCATGGCAACAAAGTACCGAATAACATTAAAGATTACAATACAATCATAATAGGGCATGAGCATCCTGCTGTGTCTCTAAAAGAAGGGCCAAGAGTTGAACAATTTAAATGCTTCCTTAAAGGCAAGTACGAAGGCAAGAATTTGATAGTTCAGCCTTCCTTTAATACAATAATTGAAGGAACTGATATTTTAAGGGACGAAATTTTGAGTCCTTTTTTACAGCAAAACCTTGACAATTTTGATGTTTATATTGTTGAGGATAATTTATATCATTTTGGGAAGTTGAAGGGGTTGAGGAAGGATTAAACTTAAGAAATTAAGGATTGTTTCTAAAGAACCTTTGAGGAGTTTGTAGTGGTCTCGGTAGGGATAACATTGAATCGTCTAATTTTAGATGTTTTGCCGCAATTTCAATCATAGCTACCATCTCTTCAATAGTTGGTTCTTGTTTTCCAAAAAGATTTAGTTCTCCTTTTTTTCTCTCTTCTTCAACATCATGAAAATAGATTGCAGGCGCATATAATATACCATAAAGTTCGGCTAAAGTTGGATCGTAATGAGGTTCAACTGCAAACCAAAAGTCTTGTGCTGTTTTATTTGTCAACCAATAAACAATATCCCTTAATGAGTTAATATCTATCCTAACTTCAGGAGGATGACCTCTTGAAAATAATTCCTTATACTCTCTAAGAAATTTGTCTTGTGCTTCAGCATCTGGAGCTGACTGCACCAATGCACCATATACTAGCCTGTCAAGTCCTCTATAAACTACATGAGGGTGTCTTGTTTTCTTTGCCATTGTATGTCCAAATCTACCAACATTACCCATGGAATCCAATAATCTTGGAATATTATGTCGATGCTCAACCATAGTTTCATAAGATGGTTCTAAATCTGGTCTATCAAAACAGTCGTCCATAAAATGTGAAGCGTAAGTCATAAATGCTTTTGTAACCATCTCTTTCGGATGCCTTAATGAGGGTATTGCTAGAATAACAGCTTGCACCTCAACATCATCATAGCTATGAACTTGACTAAGATTTCCATCTCTTGCAGGTATGCCATGACGTGCCAACTCTTCCAAGAACATGATTTTACCCATTCGTACACAAGCTAAGACAGTATTAGAATCAGGCACCTCTGAATATAGTTTTTGTAGTTTAGATTGAACTCCTTCATCCGCCATTTTTACCCCTTATACAATCTCCCCAACAAATCGCTCTTTGTAATCAATCCTACTAACTTACCTTCCTCAGAAACCATAACCATTGGAAAATGCTTGAGCAGATTTGAAACTACTTGTATTGATGTTGTTTTTGATACTATTGGTGGAACTTCTTGCATAACCTCTCTAACAAGTTTGCCTTTTGAACTAAGCAATGCATCCAAAATTGTGGATTCAGAAACTAACCCAATCAATTTATTTTCATCTATAACAGGTAATTGTGAAATCTGGAATTTCTTCATTTTGGCTATTGCTTCTTTTATTGGTGCATCAGGGGTTATACTAATTATCTTGTTAGTCATAAGTTGCTCAGCCTTTATTTCTTCTTTCTTTTCGAGCTCGCTTAAAGCAGTAAATATTTTCTTTGTCTTCGTGTAGGTTGGATCAATTCTGCCAGATTCTATCTTTGCAATAAGAGATTGAGAAACGCCTGCTCTGTTTGCTAAGTCTGTCTGTGTCATTCCTAGCTTCTTTCTTATCTTTTTGATTTCTTCTAATTCGTAAGTCATTTTCAATGAAATTTTTTGTTTATTTTTCTAATCTTTCAATCTGGCTTCGCCAAAATATAGTGCTCGGCATTGCTGTTTTGCCATATCGCAATGCCTCGCCAATTTATTCAATAACCATCAAAAGCGGTTTACTTTTATCACTTTTGCTGATAAAAGTCGCTCTCGTGTTTTTTGAATTTTTATTAAATGAATTTTATTGTGTATTATTTCTTCCTTTGTATTACTAACCACTATTTAAAATTATTCCTTTTGGAATATTTCTTTCACAAAGTTATTTAAAAACTAGTGTACATAGCAGATGTAATGAAGTATTCTAGTGGTATGAGGTGGTTATAAAATGGTACATATAACATACGTTACTAGCGAGAGTGTTACAGAAGGGCATCCTGACAAGATTTGTGATCAGATAAGCGATGCAATTCTTGATTCCTTATTTGCACAGGACCGTTTTTCTAGAGTTGCAGTTGAATGCCTAACTACAACAGGTTTGATTATGGTAGCTGGGGAGATAACAACAAAAGGATATGCTGACATTCAAGGTATTGCAAGAGGTGTGTTGAGGGACATAGGCTATATAAATCCTGAATTTGGAATTGACTGCAATGATGCTGGTGTGCTAGTAAGCATACATGGGCAAAGCCCAGATATTGCACAAGGGGTTAATGAATCATCTAACAAGGAACAAGGCGCTGGTGACCAAGGAATGATGTATGGCTTTGCTTGTAATGAAACACCTGAGCTTATGCCATTACCAATTATGTTAGCCCATAAGTTAACAATGAAATTAGCCGAAGTAAGGAAGAAAGGCTTAATACCAGACCTTGGACCTGATGGAAAGTCTCAAGTAAGTGTTGAATATCAAGATGGTGCGCCAGAAAGGTTAAGCGCTGTTGTAATTGCTCAGCAGCATTTGGAAAAAATAAGTGAAGAAGAGTTAAGAGAAGAAATAAAGAAAAAAGTTATCGAACCTGTATGTGGCAAATGGATTGATGAAAACACAAGAATTTACATTAATGCAACTGGCAAGTTTGTAATTGGAGGTCCTGAAGGTGACTCAGGAGTTACAGGAAGAAAAATAATCGCTGACACTTATGGTGGGGTTGGAAAGCATGGTGGCGGTGCTTTTTCTGGTAAAGATCCAAGTAAAGTTGATAGAAGTGGAGCTTATGCTGCAAGATATATTGCAAAGAACATTGTTGCAGCTGGCTTGGCTGATAAATGTGAAGTACAATTAAGCTATGCAATTGGAGTTGCGGAGCCAACATCAATCAATGTTGAAACTTTTGGCACAAATAAAATCCCAGAAGCAAAGATTGTTGAGTTAGTCAAGAAGCACTTTAAATTGACTCCAAAAGGAATAATCGAGCATTTAAATTTGAGAAGGCCTATCTACAGAAAAACATCTGCTTATGGACATTTTGGCAGAGAAGACCCTGATTTTACATGGGAGAAAACTGACATGGCAGAAATATTAAGGCAAGAAGCTGGTGTTGAAAGCGAACGAGACACAAGCTCTATGTCGAAGCCATTGAAGGCAGAGGCTAAAGTGATTTATTGAGCTTGATTATTTGTATTTATCTGTCAAAAACCACCCAACAGTCGAATGCGAGTGAGCGAATCACTCGCTCACAACTCACTGGGTGGCATGATTATGTTGCTAACACATTCAGTGGTTTTGGACACTACAAAATTCCACTTATTTGTTGTGGTTTTTGAGCACATCCAAATTCCATGTAATATGTAGCTATACGTAAACCACTTATGGAACATAAGTGGAATTTTGATGTTTAAACTTCAAAGCAATCATGTAATAGCAGAGCTGTGCAGCTCCAAATTCTGTTAATTGCTCATTTTCTTTTGGTGCAACTTCAACAATATCTGCACCTACAACATTTTTTTTAGCAAAAACTTCTTTTAGAAGCTCAAAGGTAAATCTCCAGCTTAAACCTCCTTGAACTGGTGTTCCTGTTGCAGGCATATGAGCTGGGTCAATTCCATCAACATCCAGAGTTATATAAACATTCTGTGTCTTAATTGCATTAATTATTTCCTCAATCTTCTGTCTATTCTCATCACAAGGCCATTCAAAAATATGCACATTATTCACTTTGGCTATTTTAAGCTCAAAATCAGCATAAGCTCTTATCCCTACCGGTACAATTTTAAAACCCATCTCCAAAGCTCTTTTCATAACGCAAGAATGTGCAAACTTACTTGGATTTATGCTATAATCAGAGTCGTCATCCCTCAAATCTAAATGGGCATCAATTTGCAGTACTGTTATTTGATTTCTAAATTTTGTTTTTGACCATGCACTAAAAAACGCTTTGCGTTTTTGGTGCCCAAAAAATCTTTGATTTTTTAGGGCATCAAGAATTCCTATTGTTATTGAATGCTCCCCGCCTAAAGTTATAATGAATTTGTGGTCTTTAAATCGCTTTGTAATTTCAGAACTCACTTTGTTTACCATCAACTCTGGCTCTTTGTCTTTCAAATCAGACAAAATGAAGCTTGAAATCTTCAATTTTTTTGCTGGATTTGTTTTAGTAAACCTCTCATATAGCTCAAGTTGTGTATCAAAACAATTAAGAATTGCCTTTGGCCCTTTCTCAGCGCCTTTGCCAAATGAGGAGGTTTTATCGTATT
>CAZSIU010000032.1:0-7587 GCA_964607225.1 uncultured Methanosarcinales archaeon
GGAAAGCTTATTGCGATATTGCAATATCTAGCCGGAGCTATTATCGTGCTTGGAATTATTGCAGCAGGCTACACATACTACAAAGGCGACCCTACAAGCAAGCAGCAAACAATCAGCAAGATTGGAGCTGTCATAATTGGCTCTATCCTGGTTTTTGGGGCAGTGTCAATAGCAAAGCTTCTTGGACTGGCTGTTTAACTATGAAATTTTTTGCATTTTTGCTTGCGTTAGTCTTAACTCTGCAATTTGCAAAAGCTGACAGCCTTGCCTTCGATAATTGCGAAGCCTTGGGAATTGAAAACTGCAATGAGTTCAGGCAACTGAACATCACAACTGAGCAGCAAAAGCAGCTGCTTTCAAGCCTGCTGGGGATAAAGAGCAACATGAACATCCACGATTTTGTTTTTGACTGGAACAAAAAGCTAAATTTTGTCGGCATTCCTGATTCTGTGCTGCCTGAAAACTACAAAACTATAGAGAATGCTTGGCTTGCCTTGACTGGCATAATGCCAAGCGTTCTTTATGGCGATAATCTTTACATCAATAATTCTGGTTTTGTCCAGGCAAAATATGGCTATAAGCTGTCAAGGCCATCGGATTACTTTAATGGCGCTTGGGATTCATGTACAAATAATCCAGCTACAAGCTCAAATGAAGGCGAAGAAGGGGATTGCAGAACAGAATATCCTGAAAATTCAGATGCCTCATTTCTTAATGTATTCAGTAATGACAAATGGATTGGCAATGGCACATTGGTTAAATTCAACACCACATATGAAACAAATAATTTCAAATCAGAGCTAAATGTCGTCAATAAAATACAGAGAAGCCATTACAGATGGCAGGAAGGAAGCTGTTGCAGATGCAATCGCTGCTGCTGGAGAGTTGACAGAAGAACTACAAGGTGTGATGAGAATTGTGAAAGATGCGGATGCAATACCAACAGGAAGAACTGCCAATATTCCCACACAGACTACAGATACGATTCTTTTATTTTATCAGATTACAAAACCGCATATCTTGAAAAAATATCATTCTCACAGCCCAAAATCCTTTACGATAAAGCAAAAAGCACAGCATATTTTATTCTCAACAATACTGATCTTGATTATTACGAACTCAACATAAATGAATACCATCTTGTCAAGAGAAATCTTGAGTACAAGTACAATTATTCTTATTTGCCTGCCAATGTATTGACTGCAAAAGCAAATCATAAGCCGAGAATTGAAGCAAATGTCTTTTCCACTCTGGAAGAAAGCAATAATTCAGATTTCATCAGCTTCTTTTTGGAGAGTAAAAAAGCCTATGACTGCGAGATAAAACTATTTTATTATTTCAATAGCTTTAATTTGACATGCAATGTGACATTATTGCCGCAAACAGAGCTTAACATCACAACTGACAAGTTCTTTTACATGCCCAATGAGACAATCAAGGCTAATATTTCTATAAAATCCAAGACAAGTGCAAATGACGCTGCCATCACAATAAGGTATGGGGATTACGCAAGAAACGTAACTGGAAGCACAATACTTTCAATACCAGCTCAAGTAAATGCAAATCAGATATCGGCTGAATTCTCCACTGATTTGACAAAACAATCAGCAGCAGCAGTTAAAACTGTCAGCATTTACGCAGGGGAAAATCCAAGCTATTATGTAAATGTTTTCTGGTTCGTCATTGGGTTTTTTTCATTCATTTCTGCATTAAGAATGTGCTGGCTAAAGTTTGTCGGTGAGAAAAATGAATAAGCTGATTCAATTGTTAGTAATCTTTGTATTGCTAACAAACAGCGTTAATGCCTTGGAACTGATTGAAGATCCTCCAAGCTGTGCAGACACAAAATGGTACAAGCCATCAACTTGGTTTCCCTGCATGTCTGACAAGGCAATCCAGCACAACATGATTAAGCTGCAAGGCCCTGCCTTTCAATTTGAGACTTTTCTCATTCAGCTTTCAATCGCCAGCTTTGACGCTAAAACAATACTTCCTTATTGGGTTAAAATGAATTACCTGGCAGGCATACTATTTTTAGTGGTTGTCGCTTATGCCGGTTATCTGTTCTTATTCTCTTCAATTGACATAAGCAAGAGAATTCAGGCTAAACAACAAGTGTGGAACATTTTTTTGATTATTCTATTCACAAACTTGAGCCTTTTTCTAGCCTTGCTAATTCTTGAGATATCCAATCTCATAACAAGATACATCTGGACATCAATGCTGAACGAGCAGATTGCAGCAAAAAGCATGGTAGAGATAATTTATGCAGTTTCTCCAATCCTGTCCATATTTTATTTCCTCATTTTTCTGATATTTGGAATTCCTCTTCTTGTCAAGATGGTGGCGAGGTTTGTAATCCTGATTGCATTTTTGGCAGCATTGCCGCTAATAGTGACTTTAAACTTTTTCCTTCCAACAAGGCAATTTGGAGTCAAATTCATCAGATTATTTTTTATCAACGCATTCTTCCCAATACTCTGGATTCTTGTCTTTTTGTTCGGCAAAATAGTTGTGGATGTAATCAATGCCCAGTCTTTATTAGGCGAAGGACTGGCAGAAATTCTTGTTTTTGCAGGAGCCTTGTACCTAAATAATTATCTTTACAAGGCATTGGCATTAAATTTCAGCTTAAGGCATACTGTTTCAAAAGCAGTAAGATATGGGGCTGCAATTTGGAGAACTGCAAAGACTGTCGCAGCTGTTGCAGGTGCTTGATATGAAAAAGATGATTTTTATTTTAATGATTGTGCTTCTTGCAACAAATTCATTTGCGCTTAGTCTAGACACCGAGCCAGAAGAATGCCAAACTGTTGACTTTTACAAGCCATCTACATGGATAAGCTGCGGACTGGCAAAGACGTACAAGAATGCCATAGAATTTCTTTTAACTCCATTGGAGCAGATAACAGAGGCATTTGGCAACCTCATGCTGATTAACATTGATATCAATACTTTGGCTCCATACTGGTCAAAAATAAACTACATCGCATCTGCATTTCTGGTTATTGTCATTATCTATGCTGGCTATTTATGGCTCTTCGCAGCAATTGACACGGAAAAGAGGAGAATAGCAAAACAGCAGACGCTTGATTTAATCTATGTTGTAATATTCATCAACTTGAGCCTGATTTTTGGATGGCTTGTCTTAACATTGACAAATTCCCTGATTTCTTACGTTTGGAGCGCATTCCTGAATCAAAAAATATCAGAACTTACCATCACAGAGATGATTCTAAACGGAGCATCAACTTTAATCTTAATGTTTCTTTATGTTCTGGTGCTGATAATAATCGGAATCCCTTTCTTCATTAAGATTATCACAAGACATCTTCTGGTTATGATACTGATTGTGCTGCTGCCGATAATAATCCTATTGTATTATTTCACTCCAACAAAACAGTTCGGGAAGAAAATGATGGAAATTCTTGTAATTAACTCATTCTTTCCTTTCATTTGGATGCTTGTTTTTGCAATGGGCAAAGTAGTTGTTGATGTACTGAAGGCACTATACTTGCCTATTGATTTAGGCCTATTGAGCTTTCTGGCATTCACCTCAACCCTCTATGTCAACAACAAGCTGTACAAGGAAATCGGGTTGAATTTTGATGTTGCAAGCCCGGTAACTTACACATATCAATCCGTTAGGGAAATCTACAAGCAAGTGCCAAGAGGCATGAAGCCGGATTTCAGCAGAATAGGCAGCAGAATAAGGGATAAATGGAATTCAAGCAGGGATGTCAGATACGACAACGTTCAAGACACAATTGGAAATGTAGTTGACAGGAGATAAAAATGTATGAAATACCCAAAAACCTGAACAAGTATGAAGATGAGTTCATTCCATTTGTTAAGTGGAATTTCAGGCAATTCATTTATTTCCTTATTTTGATGGGAAGCATAGCGGCAATTTATCATTTAGTAAAAGTAGGCATTGCAATCAAATTAACAATACTTGTCCCTTTTTCAGCCATCAGCGTAATGCTAATTCACTTGAGATTTGATGAGAAGCTCTCTGCCTGGCTTAATCAGAAGACAAGCCTGCACAATGTCGGCTACTATGATTCAGGCATGGACAAATTCATTCCAATTGCTTCTGTCCAAGACAATACAGTTTATCTGAAGGATGGCACACTGCTTGCAATCATAGAAGTAAAGCCAATTGACTTCTCTATTCTTGCTGATGATGAAAAGGAAAGTGTGCTATTCAATTACAGAGGCTTCCTCAAATCTCTGGATTTTCCTTTGCAGATATGCTGCAGGAGCGCAGATGTCAATCTGACAATATGGCTTTCAAACCTTAAGAAGATGGTTTTAGCCGGCAACCACAATCCAACAGCATTGGAAAGGATAGACTCACTTACAAAATGGATTGAAAAGGAAATCACAGAAACAAACACCAGAAACAGGCTGTTTTACATCATCGTCCCCTATCATGACTTTTCCGAGCAAAAGAGTTTTGTTGATTCAACCAAAGAGCTTTTCTTAATGCTTCTAGGAAGACAAGTTGTTTTTACAGGAAAAAGAAAGATTCATTACGAGAAATCACTAAAGGAGCTTAGCAACAGAGGTGAGGATGTCATAGAAAAAATAACAAAGCTTGGAGTCAAAGCCAAGAGAATGAATTCCAACAAGCTTTTGTCATTGTACACAACATACTTCACTGACATGTTCGAGATTGATACATCTTATTTAACACCTGTTATGTGGTATAAGGGAACTAATGATTCTTTTGATAAGTTTGTGTTCAAGAAAGTATTTGACGCTGTTAATGAAAATGAAAGCAGGCATCATATCCCCGAAAACCTAAACATTGACGAACATGATTTGCACAATGAAATCGTCAAGAAGGAGGCTGCTGCATGAAAACCAGCAATCTTTTTTTAGGCGCAATCATGGTGCAGGATTCTGCTGCGCTTATTGACAAAAGAAAATTAGTGTCTATACTGCAAGTCAGGCCAATCAATTTAACTGAATTGCAGGATAATGAAAGAAGCGAATTAACCAACCAATACAGATATTTCTTGCGTTCACTCACATTTCCCATACAGATTGTCCTAAGATTTGCTAACAAAGACAGCGATAAATCCCTTTACCGAAAGAGAATGGCTGATGTAGAGGAAATCATAAAAAAGGCTTACAAGAAAAACTCTAAGGAAGTGCTTGTTGAAAGTGATGCCTTCAAGAACTGGCTCAAGCTTTACCTTGAAATGCACGTTAGGCCCATGCTTCTGTGCTATATGGTAATTCCAGTCAATTCTGAAATTGACCTAAGCAAAAACAAGATTGCCTATGTCGAGGCTTTGCAGCTGTTAAACCAAAGGACAAATGACTGCATTTCCAGATTATCATCGGTCAGGATTAAGAAGCGGCTAAATAACAACTCCAGCAGAAGCGAATGGGAGGAAAACCATCTCAAAACAATCCAGGAGAAAAAGGCAATGATTGCCTTGAACATGTTCAAGCGAAAAGCAAATTACTACTCTTTGGAAAATTCGGCCATTATTAATAACGGACAAAGAAAGATTAATGATTTTATAAAAAGCAACTTTTATGATCAGATTATTGCTGAAAGCGAAATAAGCCTTGATATAAAAAGGCTTGATGACAATGAGATAATTGACCTTTTTGATTCTTACTGCAAAGACTTTATTGCGCTTAACAAAGCACAGGCTTGCGAATACCTCTCCATGAAGGAACTTTTCAACTTGATGAACAAGCCTGTAGAAAAGGAGGCAGTAGAATGAAACTTTTTTGGAAGGCTAAAGGATTCATGCTTGGCAAAGACGAGATAGAAATCATAACAGGGCAGATTTACAATTACATTGTCAAGAAAAAGCTAGTCTTCATTGCAGAATTGGAGCCATTCTTCAAGGGATTGTCCAGTTTCGAAAAATTAAGGATTATCGAGCATTTGAAAAAGGAAAAGAAATTAATTTTTGAAGAAGACATGCTCCAATACAAAGAAAGTGAAAGCAATGAAACATTTTCCCAGCAGCAGATGCTTAATGCATTGATTAAGCCAGAATTGGTTGACACAAAGCCCTCTTACATTCAAGTCGGCTCAAAGTTTTATCAGGGATTGACATGCGTAGGCCTGCCTGAAACCGTTTCTGAAAATTGGCTTGCTGGCATGACGCAGGAAAGAAGCGATGTTGACTACTCAATCTTCATCGAGCCATCAAGCGTGCAGTCATTGCAAACATACCTAACAGGCGAGTTGAGAAAAGTCAGAAGCGACATTTACATGTATGAATCAAGAGGGGAAACCAACCCTATTCTTGAGCAGAAAAGAGACGAATTGACGGAAAATTTAAGGAATATCTCAAAAGGAAGCTACAAGCTTTACAGAACCCATATCCATCTGGTTTCAAAAGGAGTAACCCCGGAAACTGCCACAGCATTGGCTAAAAGGACACAATCTTCATTAAAATCCTATGGCATTATCACCAAAGTAACAACCAACTACCAGCAGCAATTACTCAAATCAGTCATTCCCTCTTCAATAAACCATGTCAACGACAAAGGTATTCTAGTCCCTGATGATGCATTGGCAGCCTCATTTCCATTCTCAAGCCCTTTCTACGATGTTGATGAAGAACAGGGGATTTTGCTTGGATGGGGACCAAATAATTTGCCAATTGCAAGATGCCTGTGGAATGAAGAAAGCTATTCGGGATGTTTTATAGGTCCTACTGGCTCTGGAAAAAGCATGGCTTGCAAGTTCTTCATAGACCAGGAAAACACAATAAGGGGAACAAGAGTCATAATAATTGACCCAGCCGCAACAACAGGGGCACAGCCTGAATACAAAAGAATGTGCGAGAAGAAAAAAGGCACTTACATATCATTCAGCAAGGACTCAAAGAACATTCCCGCAATAATGGGCTTGTTTACCGGAGATTTTCTTGAGGATGTTTTCGCAATCGAGCACATCTTAAGCGTCATGCTGGGAGGCGAGCAGGGAATAACAAAAGCCCAGGAGCCATGGCTTGAGAAAGCAATTCTCATGGCCTTTGAAATGGTTGGCATTACTCCTGATAGCCCAGAATCATGGAAAAAGGCTCCCCCAAGGCTTGACAAGCTGAAGATTGCATTAACTAAGCTCTTTAGAGAGGCAAAATCAGAGAACGCAAGAATGAGCATTGAAGCCTTGATTAGCAGATTGTCAAGGTTTACCGGCGATGGCATGTACTCTTTCATTGACCAAAGCGGTGCTGAGCTGAACATAAACAACTCTTTCACAGTTTTTGAATTCAAAAATGCCCCTTCCCAAGTAAGAGAGACTTTGACAGCCATTGTAATGAATTATGTCAAGGCAAAGGCAATGGGCAACATGGACAGGACAAGTATTGTGCTTGAAGAAGCCCCATTGTGGCTTAAGCATGATGTTCTTGCCGATTTTCTATCCACCATGATTGTTCTAGTCAGAAAATCCAATACTGGAATGGTTTTGGTTTTGCAGGATTTAGGCCAGCTTGAGAGCTGCCAGCAGGGTGAAACTTTGCTTGGCAACATGATGTTCACTTACTTGATGGGCTGCAAGAAAAACCTGCTTAGAAAGACAGCAATAACATTTAACCTCAA
>CAZSIU010000033.1:0-7520 GCA_964607225.1 uncultured Methanosarcinales archaeon
AAACTTTCTATGCCGCAACAGCTTGAGTTTTTTATTGTGTTTGTAAATCTCATCAAAAAGTTTGGTGCTTTTGAGTCCTGCCAATGCACATATGTGCCATTTCTTAAGCTTTCTCTAACTTTTGTTATATTCCACTTGTTGAACTCTATAGTTGATTTTTTTATTTGGTTTGTGTATTTGCCTTCTGTATTTACAAGATAGTATGGGTCATTAAGTCCTTCAATGCTTATGGTTGCTGTTATGATTGATTCCTTATTCCATTCTGCAATATTTGACTTAACTGTAAAGTTTATGCTTAGTTGAGATTCAATGTTCCATGGCATTGTTTGGAATATAGAGACATTTTTTATGAGTATTGTTGTATTTACATTTAAAGTGTCTTTTGCTGTTTCGATTATTCTATTATTCCAATCTGTTAAGGTATTATTTTCCATTATTTTTTTGCCTGTGATTGTGTCTATAGGAACTCCATCAATTTTGCCTGTTAACATTACTTCAGAAAAAGCAGAATCAAGATTTGTAATGTAAGAGCCAGTTGAATTCATGTAGAATATCAAAGACAAGATTGTTTTGAAAGTTGTAGCTCTCAACACAGTTTCAAAGTATCTATTTTCCAAATCATCAACATAATTGTCTATAGAGCCTATCCTTGTACGAGTCGCTTCTGTGTCTACTTGCAAGCTTACTTCTGCTTGGGGCGTAAATACTAATATGAAAACAGCCATTATGGTTATTGCAATAAAGGTAAAAAATATGGCTTTTTTATTTAACGTTCCCATACAAATACCTCTGCCTTGTAAGGTCCATAAAGATTGCTTGTTGTTTTATTGATGATGCCAAAAGTGATTTTTTTTGATGTTAGCAAAATTTCTGTGCTGTTTCTCGATTTTTCGTGCTCAGGAGTAATAGTCTGGGGATATAGCAATGTGTTATCGAGCCATACCTCATATCTAAATTGCTCAGGCATCACGCCTTTAGACACATTTTGTATAAATCTCTCTGCGATATTAAGCTTATTTGTTGCATAGAACTCGCCTATCTGCTGTAACAAAGAGTTATCGCCATCTGTTATTATGCCTTGTTTCCAAAGCTCACCTCCAATACCAGCATAAGGGTTATTGAGCTCTTTTATTTTCTTGTTAGAAAGAAAATTAAGTAAATCACCTGCTAGCAATCCAACTTGTGTTGGCTTAGGAACATTAACATAAGAAGATGTAATAAGAAAAACACCAATTACAAGTACAAATAAGCCTAGAACAGCATCTAATACAAAGAAATAACCCCTTTTTTTTAGCATCTTAATATAATTTAGAATTATTGTATTTATAGTTTATGTTTTAATGTGTTATTTGATATATTTTTATTCTTAATAATTCAATCAGTTGCGTTGCTTGCGAGAACGCTCGAGTTGCGTGCGAGAATGCGCACGCTCGCATTCATCTCAAGCTCGCGTTCAACTTTCGGCAACAATAGTTTGTGCTCGGCAAAATTTTCTCTTCCAGTCGAATGCGAGTGAACTCGACCTGCACGCGAGTTCGACCTGCTTGCGAGAACGACGAGCAAGCTCGCGTTCATCTCGTGCTCGCGAACAACTTTCACTCGCTCACAACTCACTGTTTTGCCTCGCCTATTATTCATTAAACATTAAAAGCGGTTTACTTTTACAATGCTTACTTACAAAAGTCGCTCTCGGTTTTTGAATTTTTTATTTATTATTTTATTGAGTTATTACCACTTATTTCTGACTGCAAGGTGTGCCGCTTAAATTTATTTTTGGAGAGCCTATGCCTCTGTAACTATTGTTTATAAGAACAAGGTTGCCCTTTTCATCTTCTAAATAAATGCAGAAATCTCCTTCAATTCTTAACCTTCGTTTTAATTCGTCATAGCTAAGGTCTTTTAATTCATTGACTTTGCTTATATTTATCTCGTTATTGTCTACTATTCTAATTTGCCCTTCACTTGTTATTTGCTTAATGACTATTGAAGCTTCTTCTTTTAAATTGCTTGCTTTTGTGTTTGGGTTCGCATTTAGCAATGCATAAAATATAAAAAAGGCTGCCATGAAAATTATGACGCCTAAGGCAATGTCTATAGACCATGATTGAGATTTTTGGAATTTAACCATCTTATTTATTCTGTGCAATACAATCCATCACCATTCAATTTACTAGAACCTTTAGCAAGAAGCACATTTCCATTTTCATCCTCAATATAAACACAGAAATCATTTTTAACTTTAAGAGAATTTTTAAAATCCTTGTAATCCATATTCTGAATTTCTTTCAATTTATTTTCATCAACAATGCCATTGTTTGCAAAACTTATGTCATGCTCGTTTAAAATCATCTCTGTTATTTTTTCAGCTTCCATTTCAGCAGGCTCATTTAATTTATCATATACCACAACAATAATTGATATGATAGCTACAATTAGAACAAGCATTATTTCATCAATTTTGAAATTTGATTTTGGCATTTTATCCACAATTAACAATGTATTTAAAATATTTCTTCTAAATATTTAGAACCTTCTAAGTAATCCTCATAAGTTATAGGAGATTTTATGCCTAAATCTGCTAAAAGCTCAATTGTTTCTGTTATTGTTAAATTTAATTCTTCAGCAGCTTTGCCAATGCTTATTTTTCCTTCTTTATAATTTTTTAAAATAAAATAAATCCAACCATAATCTATTAATTTTCTAGCAGCAGAAGACTTATCACCTGCATCCTTTTTAGATACTTCTTCTATAAAATTAAGCTCCTTCTCTTTTAACCTTAAAGTTATTACCTTTGCCATTTTATTCACCTCAAAATTTATTTTGATACGTGAAAGCTATGCTTTCACGCTACTTTCAATTTTATTTTTAGCATCTTTTATTATGTCATAATCATATCTGCCATATTTTTCTAAGGTCTTCAATTTTTCTAATGCTATGTTTCTATCCAACAATCCTTTTTCATAAAAACGTACTAAAAAATGGATTGCTGTTGTAAATTTTATATCTAAAATTTTACATGCTTTTATGCTTGGTCCATCATCAGTAGCCAATATACACTTTTTATCTTTTGCAAGTACTAACGCTTCTGCCTCTCCTTTTTCTATATTAAAATCTTTAATTAGCTTACCTACTTTTGATTGCTTTGTTTTCACTACTTTGATTTTATTTCCAGCAATCAACTTAATTACCAATTTTGAGTCAAAATTATCTTTTTTCTGAGTTGTTTCGTCTCTGACCGTTTCAGGAAAAATTGCTCTAAATTTCTTTGCTACCATACTTAATAAGTGTATTTTAGCTAATAATATTGCTGTTGAACTATCAAAAACTACCTCTTTTTTCATGTATTACAAAATAATACAAACGTATTATTTAAATTTTTCGGTTTCACGAGACTTGAAAGCTTTGTAATTTTAACCACATGCAGCAACAACAAGCTTTACTGGCTTACCATTGTAAACAACTATTCTTGTTACCTTAACCAAAGTGCCGCTTGCGCAGCTGACACTTGCGAGGATTTCTATTTTTGGTTGAGGTGAGCCAGATGCGCATATTACATAATGAGTTTCGCTATAGTCCCTAGCCCAGCCTGGCTGTGCATTATCACAAGCTGCTTTTGCAGTGCTATCATAGAAAGTGCAGCCATTTTTGCCATCGCAAGAAGCATGAATTATGTTGTCAGCTGCAAATGTACAGTCAGGCTCACAAGATGTGCCTAAAACTAATGAAGTGCCGCTTTCGCCTGGTCCTCCAAAATTACTTATGGTTTGTTGTTGAGGATTAACTGCAATGTTGCTTTTTGTCTGAGGAGCATAATCTGGGTGAGAAGCAACTAAGTTGTATGAGCCACAGGCTAGTGGAGAAATAAGATAACTTCCTTGTTGGTTTGTTGTTCCTGATTTAACTGTTGTCAAGTCTTCTTTTGCGCTTACATCCGCTCCTGAGATTGACTGGTTGTCTTGGTTCTTGACAGTGCCTGTTATTGAGCCATCACAGTCATTATCGTTGCAATCTGTTTTTAAATCACAATCATTATCTAAACCATCTGCACAAGCAGTTTCTGTTGGTGTTTTTGTTGCATCTGTTACACCAGGGCTGTTATCACATAAAGAATCTCCACATTGTGAATCAACTCCATCGCCATCTGCATCAGTGCCAGAGTTTTGCCAAGTGCAGCCAGAGCTACAAGTTTGGTATCTTGAGCCAGAGCATTGGGTTGAGCCAGGCGAGCAAGGACCTTGGTTGACACAATTTCCAGCGCAGTTTATTGTTCCACAGTTGCCACAGCTTTGACCATAGTTGCTTGGAGTAGGATTTCCACCACTACAAGAGCCAGAGCATGTTATAGTACCTCCGCAGCCGCAAGGACCGCAATTGCATGATGCACCAACATTGCTAACACAGCAAGAGCCGCAGTCTGGGGAATTAGAGCATGTTTCTGTTGGACCACAAATTCCATCTCCAGGTACATCTCCCCCACCACCACCGATTACGTCTACAGGTACACCAACATCTCCACCCCCGCCTCCGTCGCCTTGAGCACTACCCGTTGAATCACCTGAGCTTCCACTACCTCCACCTCCGTCGCCATCAGCTAGAACATAACTAATTGTAGATAGTGTGATTATCACAACTAAGAAAATGATTAACATTGCTCCTGATTTATTCATTTCTACCTCTTTTTTCCTTTATATTAAAAAATCATCAACTATATAAATTTGTCATAGAAGGATTTCGTTTTGGTGCAGTTAGTAAAGGATGAATGCTTAAAAAATCCTTACTCTCGGCCATAATTTTTTGAGCATCCGCTTGATTAAAGGGATGTTTGCCGCTTTTAATACGATTATACAAGAACATTAATTTTTGTCCAATTCTTTCGTCTATGCCATGTCTCCTATCAAAATCTCTTACTTGAGCGTTGTTGACGAAAAAGAGTCCTAAGTAATTTTCTATTTGGTCATTTGGAAAAACTTTAAGTTTTTCATTAAAGAATTTGAGTTTTGATTCATAATGCTTATTAAATAGACTATCTAAGGGTCCATCTATTTCATCGCCATACCAATAAGGCAGTGTTAGATTACCAAAACTATCCGTTGTTCTACGAGCTGCAAAATCTACAGAATCAAAATAATAATAACCATCAAGACCTATATCATGAACTAAATTAAGTAATTTTGCAATTTCGGTAGTAGCAAAGTTCAAATGAAGATGGGGACCAAATCTTGCACCAGAGCCTGTCTGACCGCCGATACCAATACGAGTATTTCTAAAAACATACTGGCCATGTCGTACTAATTGTTCTGCCAAATGTGCGTAGTTACTCCAATACAATCCGTGGTATATAGTTATAACCTTTCCATCATTTGAAAATTCTTTAACTACTGTTACTATACCATTTGCAACTGGATATATATCTGCATTGTCACTTATACTAAAATCAATACCTCCAGTTGTCATAACTGCACGATGCCTCGCATACGTGCCAAAACCGGGTGCATTAGTAATTGCTGGTGGAGTATGGGCTAAATCAGGACCAATTCTCTTAATATTTTTTGCGCCTGGAACTACAATGTTTCTTAAGCTTACTAAATCCTCTTTTGGTATAGCTGTTGCACATCCAGCGGCAGCTGCCGCTAGTGTAGCTGCTGAACCAAGTAGAAACTCTCTTCTTGTCAATTCACTTCTCGTTAACTCTCCTAAATCTTCGTTCATTTTTATTTATAAAAACTAACTTCTATTTTTAAATCTTTCTATTTTTACTAATCAATAGTAGTAAATATTTATTTCTTTAATTCTAATAAAATTTGAGTGCTTTCTTTATCAAACTCATTTAATGATGCAGCTTTCTCAAAATTCTCAATTGCTTTTTCTTTTTGTCCAAGTTCCATATAAACTTTGCCTAAGCCTTTATATGGTAAGTAATATTCAGGTGTATTGCTAATAGCTGAATTAAATTCTTCAATTGCTTTGTCATATTGTTTATTTTTCAACAATGCAAATCCCAATAAGCTCAGGCTAAAGCTATGTTTTGGGTAAAATGTTGCTAAATCAGTATTCTTCTTAGAATTTTCAATATCGCCTAACAAATAATAAGTTACTGATAAACTTTCATAAACAGGACTACTTTTTATCAAAGTTGATGCAGTATTAAATTCTTCCAATGATTTTTCTTTACTACCCAAACTTAAATAGATATTAGCTAATGTAATATGGTTTGGAGGGTAACTAGCATCAAGTTCAACAGCTTTCTGTGCATTTTCCAAAGCATTATTTAAATCATTTTTTAAAAAATAAGCTATGCCTATTTTTCTATAATAATGGCTATTATCTGGCTCTGTTTCTAATTTATTTTTGGCAAGCTTTATAGCTTCACCATACAAACCAATCGCATTGTAAGTATTTATTAAGTAAGAAACAACAGCTTTATTGTTAGGATTTAAATCATAAGCTTGCTTTAAATTGGTATAAGCTTTATTGTAATCTTCCATTGTATAATAAGTTAGGCCTAATCCATAATATGTGCGAAAATCAACATACCCAGTTTCAAAAGTTTTTTCAAAAGTCTTGATAGCTCCATCATAAATACCTAATTGGAGGTAAGAATGTCCTAAGCCTAAGTAAGCGCTATATAACTTTGGGTCTATTTCAATGATTTTTTTGTATTGTGCTATTGCATTGACATAGTCATTATTAGAATAGAGTTCATTTGCAAGTTGTAATAATACCAAAATATCTTGCTTTTGATCTTGCTTTATACCTCTTTTACTTTGAATGTTAAATAATACTAAAATCACAATTATGGATAAGATAATAAGAACTAGAGTTATATTTCTCTTTTGTTTAACCTCTTTTTTTCGCATTGTTAATATACTCTCATAAACGATATATAAATATCTTTCGATTAAGCAATTGAATTATTGAAGCATAGATTTTAAACATTCTTCTCTAAATTGTGGACTTAAAAAACTGCAAAAATCCTTTGTCTTATTATAAATTGAATATTCAGTAATCAATTTATTTAAAAAATTAAAACATTTAGTTTTATCTTCATATTCGGAAATAATATTGCATGCAAAAAATGCTGAATCTAATTCTTGATAAAATACAAGCCTAAAGAATGCAGCTCCGGCATTGCATGCATATTTTGTTGTAATATTTGCATCTGCAAATATTTTGTAACAATCGTCTATAGATTCTAATATAATTTTGGATGATGGTGCGCCTATCAAGGAATACTTAATAGGCGCTATTACGCTTGTTGTAAGTCCTATACCATAATAGCAATACTCATCATTGATTCTTTTACAGAAATCAAGTGTTTTTTGAACAGGCTCAAGACTAGCGTCACCTTGCCATATCTTTTCTTGTGAATAACCGTATGCAGCTCCTATTTTACAAACAAAATCATAGTCTTTAAATTCTTTGCAAGACTCAAAATCCTTTGAAAAATTTTCAAAACTTATTTCAGTTTCAAAAAAGAATTTCTCATGGGCTCCACCAACTGCACATAGATTTGTAGTTCT
>CAZSIU010000034.1:0-7393 GCA_964607225.1 uncultured Methanosarcinales archaeon
CTGGCGAAGCAAGGCACACATTAGACTGGATAAATGGCATCAATTATTCAAGGGCACTGACATCTGCAATAAAAAGCACAGGCACTTTCAAAATGATGTCAACTGGCAGAGTCCAAGGGCCTGCATTAAAAATCATTGTTGGAAGAGAAAGTGAAATAAGAGCTTTTAAGCCAACTCCATTCTGGCAGATACAATTAACTGGTGAGCATAACAATCAAACTGTAATTGCATTACATGAACAGGATAGATTCTGGGAAAAAGAAAAAGCTAATGCAGTATTCGAAAAAACAAAAAATGAAAAAGAGGCAAAAGTTGAAAAAGTTGAAAGAAAGCAATTTAACCAATCACCACCTTTTCCATTTGATTTGACCTCATTACAAGTTGAAGCCTATAGATGCTTTAATATCTCACCGAAAGAAACACTTGACATAGCGCAAGAACTTTATGTTTCTGGTTTTATTTCATATCCAAGAACATCAAGCCAGCAATTGCCAGTAACAATAGGTTATGAAAGGATTTTGAGTGAATTGTCAAAACAAAAATACTATGCAGAATTAACAAAAATATTATTGAAAAAATCAAGACTAATGCCAAACAATGGCAAGAAAACAGATCCTGCGCATCCTGCTATTTTCCCAACTGGAATTATTCCAAAAGGATTGAAAGAAAAAGAAGCTAAAATATACGATTTGATTGTAAAAAGATTTCTTGCAACATTTGCAGAGCATGCAATAAGGGAAACAATTATTATTAATATCAATTGTAATGAAGAAATTTTCATTGCAAAAGGAACAAGAACAATAGAGAAAGGATGGCATGTCTATTATGCCCCATATGTTAAATTAGAAGAGGTTGAGTTGCCAAATGTTAAGCAAGATGATAAAATAAATGTCAAGAAAGTAGAACTTATAAGCAAAGAAACTGAGCCACCAAAAAGATATACACCTGCTTCTATAATAAAAGAGCTTGAAAAGAGAAATCTTGGCACAAAAGCTACTCGTTCAGAAATTTTAGACACCTTATTTAAAAGAGGATACATTCAAGGTAAAGCGATAGAAGCAACTAATCTTGGAATTTCAACAATTGAAACACTTGAAAAATATAGTCCAAGAATAATTGATGAAGAGCTGACAAGACATTTTGAGTTAGAGATGGAAAAGATAAGAGAAAAAAAACAAAAAAAGGAAAAAATACTTGGTGAAGCTAAAGAAGCAATAACAAAAATAATAGACGATTTTAAAAAACATGAGAAAGAAATTGGAGCAGAGCTTTCAAAAGCAAATAGAGCAACGCAAGATGAGATGGCTTTTCTCGGCATCTGTCCAGTGTGCAAAGAAGGCAATTTAATAATGAGGAGAGGAAAATTCGGAGTATTTGCATCATGCAATCGCTACCCTAATTGCAAAACAATTTTTTCATTGCCAAAAAATGCATTTATTAAACCTGCAAAGAAAAATTGTGAAGTTTGTGGATTTCCAAAAGTTTTAGCAATAAAAAAAGCCAAGCAACCAATGGAGTTTTGCTTGAATCCAAAATGTCCAGCAAAGCATGTTGAAGGAGAAGCTGGTGAAAAAGCAAAAGCAATTGCAAAAGGCGAGGTAAAGAGAAAATGCCCGAAATGCAGTGAAGGTGATATAGTTTTGAGGAGCTCGATTTACGGGAAATTCCTGGCATGTAATCGGTTTCCGAAATGTCGTTATACTGAGAAATTGACAAATAATGATAGAAATTCTAATGAGAGTGCTGAATCTTCCAGCTAAAAGAGCCGCCTTTTCCTAAATTTCTAGTTTCATTTCTTTGAACAAGTCCTGATTTTTGCAATTTATTTAATCTTTCTGTTATAGTTTTTGCATTAATAAGCAATATCTTAGAAAGTTCTAAAGTTGTAATAGGATTTTCTAAGTTGAATAATATATCTTTATCTAAATTATGAAATTTTGGCGAATTATTTATTATTTTCATTCCTAAATCCAATCTTTCTTGCTTATCATCTATAGTAAGTTTGCCTAACAAAGCCAAATCTTCATAAACTTTAGCAAATGAGTCCGGAGATATATTTAAGTAATATGTTCCTCCACTTTTTCTTATATTCTGATACTTGTATCCCAAAGAATTACAAATTTGCTGTAAATCTTCAAGTAATTCCATACTACCAGAACAAAAATTTATAGTTCTATCCCTTATACAACCTTCATCAATTAAAAAAGCCCTAACAATTGCAATTAAAAGTTTTCTTTCACCTTCAAAAAATTCTTTTGGCAACCTTGCTATGTCTCCTCTAAAATCTATATTAAATTTTTTCGTTAAAATCTTAGTAATAGCTTTTGAGAAATTTAAAACATAACACTTTAAATAATGATTTGTATAAGTCTCTTCTCTGATTAGCAAATTTGGGATATCTCCAAATATAGACAGCTTTTCTTTAAATTCATTAACAGTTTCTAAACTAGTAGAAGCATATTTAGAAGTCCTGTGCTTTTCATTTAAAGCTGAGCCATCACAAATAAGATGAGTCACAAGTGCTCTTAATTTTATTGAATCGTAAATCGGTAGTTTTATATTATAAATTTTATAATTTCCAGCTCTGCATCTTACAGATTTAATATGCTTTTGCACTTCATCCAAATAATATTTCCATTCGGAAGAGTGTTTACAGTGTTTTATAATTTCTTTTATAGCCCAAACAGAACAATATTGGTCTTGATTAGTAAAGTTAATCTTTCCTCTTCTCCAAGAGAGCATAACAGGGTTAGAAACCCCTACCTTTCCAGCCAAATGCCTATAGCTCTTGTTTATTTTCCAAGCAGTTTTGAAGAATTCAGCTCTAAACTCATCTTCTAACAGTATGTAAATATCATCTGGAAAATCTCTTAATTTTATTTGAACCTGACCTTCATTCATGTTAATCAACCTCCAAAGTTTTTTATTTTTCTAAAGACTTTGGAGTCATAAGAAAAAGAGAATGTTAAGCGAAACTCCGTAAAAGGCTTTCTTGTCGAAGACAAAAAGACTTAATTTGGGAGGCAGCTGGCGAGCGAGTCTCACGAGTGAGCCTCGCATGTCACTGCGTGTTCTCTTTTTCAAAAATTAACAGAATTTCATCCTTTATATATTTTAGGCAGGGATGTCCAGTGGGTAGTGCTAGGAAATCTATTATATCCGAAATGCAGGTTCGTGGAAAAGCTGGAAAATAAGGGCTAGTTCTAATATATTATATATATTAATACTTATATAATATTTATTTAAACTTATATAATATATTTAATACACACAAAATAAGTACTATTTCTGTAAATTTATATGAAATAGATTTAAATTAAGTTTTCAATTACATTAAAAATAGGAAAATTTATATATATAATACATATATAATAAGTAAAATGAGTAAAATTTCAAAAAAAAGTGAGAATAATGCAAGTAAAAAACCTATTTATATTGACGAAGAAATCAAACTACTTTATGAAATTGAATTGCGAGACTTAACTAAAGCATTTATCTCTCATTTAAAATATGAGCACAAACTTGATTCAGGGCAAATAACAACTTTATTCGGCAAAAGAATACTGAAAAAGGAGCTGTTACCATTATCAATTTTTGATAATAATGAATTAAGTTGTTTGCAAACTATTGTGAAATTTTTAAAGGAAGAATTTAAGCTTAGGTTTCATGATATTGCATTGCTTCTTAACAGAGACGATAGAACAATTTGGGCAACCTACAACAATGCAACAAAAAAAAGAAAGGAAAGATTGCCTGTAAAAGAGTCAAAATTCTTTATTCCAATTTCGATCTTAAAAGACAGGAAATTTAGCGTTCTTGAGTCAATTGTTTCTTACCTAAAAGACAATTTCAATCTTCGCTATAGCGAAATTGCTATTTTGCTAAATCGTGACGAACGCAATATATGGACAGTCTATAACAGAGCTATGAAAAAGAAAAATGAACAATAAATTAATTGAACATTGGAAGAGAAAACTAGTTGAGTTAGAAGAAAAATCCAGTAAATTAAAGATTGAGTTAGAAGCCAATCAGAACATCAAATTAAGCAAACCTATAGAAGATTTAGAATTAGAAGAAACAATTTCTTATCTAAAAGATTGGATTGAATTCTATCAAAAAGAGATTGAAAAATATAAAGCTAAATTAAGGAAGACAGAACAGATTAAGGAAGAGCAAGAAAAAATTTCGGTTCCAGAGAAAAATATAGAAGAGTCATTTAAGTTTATTTTTAAGGATGTTGAAGAGAAGCCTATAGTCGAAATTAAGGTAGAAAAAAAGCCTGCTGAAGAAATTAAAAGACCAATAAAAGAAAAAATATTAAATATAAAAGAGAGGTTTATTGAATTTAAAACTCAAAAACCATTAATTAGCTATACAGTTCCCTTTATTATTTTATTATTATTAATTACAAGCTTGTTTTTATTCAAGCCAGAAATTAGTGGCTATGTGGTTTTAACTCAAGAAAAAACATATGATGATAATCTAAATTTACAAATTAACGAAAGTAGTGATTATACTTGGACATTGAAAAATCCCGGCAAACTAAAATCAATCAAAGCAACTGGCAGTGTTACTGGCAATGGAACTGTTAAGATTTATATAGAAAAAGGTGGAGAAAAGTACTTAATATACCAAAACAAGTAAAAATACAAAATTTTATTAACTTTAAATTTAAGTATTTGAAATTAGACAATGTACAATAAAAAAAGAGTGACAAACCAAAATAATTTGCAAATTACGATTTTTTTGATAATCATAATTGTTTTAGGCATTCTATTATTCAAAAAGCCAGCTGTTACTGGAAGAGTAATTGAAGGCAAAGAAGCTATTTTTAGTGAAAATTTAAACCTGCAAGTAAATGAAAGCGGCGCTTATGAATGGCAAGTAAAAAATCCTGGCAGCATAAAATCTCTTAAAGCAAGTGGCTCTGTAAGCTCTAATGGAACTGCAAGAGTTTATATTGAAAAAAATGGCACTAGAGAACTAATATTTGACAGCACTAAACAACTATTTGATATAGCCATTCATGTCCTGCCAGAATACAAAAAAATATTCCAAGGAGATGAAATACTATTAGAAATTAGGCTATTTAATTTAAGGGGTTTTGGCTCTGGCAATGTAAATGTAAAGTATTCTATTAAGGATTCTAAAGAAAATTTAATTGCAAGCGAAGAAGAAACCATATTTGTTGAGACACAAACTAAATTCATTAGAAAACTAGTAATACCAGCTGAGATAAAGCCTGGAACCTATATTGCATTTGTGGAAGTGTTGACCGATATTATTGCTGGAACTGGTTCTGACACTTTTGAGATTATAGCTAAGTATCCATATAAACCACTAGAATTGCAATACTACATAATTGGACTTGCTGCCTTAGTTGCATTTGTTATTTTAATAGTCATATCGATTCAAGCTTTTAATGTATTAAAGAAGAAAAAAGAAATTGCCGAGATAAAAGCAAAGATACCAAAGGAGAGAGTAGAAAAATTAGAAAAAGAGCTAAAAGCTTTGGAAGAGGGTTATAAAGCTAAATTAATTTCTGAAGAATCTTATAAAAAGGGTAAGGAAAGGGTTGAAGAAAGATTGAAAGCATTGAGGAAGTAGAAGAAGCATAAATAGTATTACCCTTTACAAACAAAAAATTAATATAAAGGGTAACCTTTAGTAATACTTATATAATATATATATAATACTTACATAATATTAAATTTAAAGGATAAATAAAAAAAATTATTAAACAACTCAGAGTTTCTGCATCATATTATTGGGGGGTTGGTAATTTTTGACGAGAAAAATAAATTTTATAGTCATAGTAGTACTTTCAATTTTGTTTATGCTAATTGTTAGTGCTGCTGAAGAGAGAGCAAATAGCACAGTAAATCAAACATCAAATTTAAATGAGCTAGATGTTGTTGATGAGATATTAGAAGTGAATAACAGTACTATTGAAAACAGCCAAAATTATAAAAATCAAACAAAAGCGGTGACTGCCAGCTTTGGGGTTTATTTGCAGATTGTGGGTTAAATTTTCTTTATATAAAATTAGATACTACTTATATAATATATTAAAATACTTATATAATACTTAAGGTTAATTTAACTCCAAATAAAAAGATTTTTATATTATCTATGGAAGAACAATCTAATGAAAAGATTTCACGAAACAATATTGCGCTCAATATCAAAGGCTATAACATTCAGAATTTTAATATTAATTCTTGACTTTGGTGTTATCTACTTTTTTACTCGGAGAATTGATTTAACTTTGGGAGTCATAGTTGTCAGCAATCTGTCAAGCACTATTGCATATATAGCTCATGAAAGAGTATGGAATATAGTTCATTGGGGTAAAACCCATAAGAATAATAACAAGAACAAAAGCGTTTGAATGGCCAGTCAAATTATAGTTAAGCTACTTGTTTGAACTTAACTGCTCTTTGATTACATTAAGTGCGTTCAAAAAGTCATTAAAAGAAGTATATGGCACTATTATACCTTGCTTAGTGTTATTGGCTTCTGTTCTACTTTCCCTTTTTCTTTGTATGCGAACATAGTTGTCATATGAGTTTTTAACCAAATCAAAATCATAGTAAGAGCCTAATTTAGTACCCTCTACCCTTAATTCTTTTAAATGCATTATTACCTCATTCAAATGATATACATCTATGTTGCCTCGCTCTAGCCTTAAACATTCGCCTTTAGCAGCTAATAGCTCCACATGATGCCATATTGTGCTTCTGCCAAAGTAAGTAGCTTTGCTTATCTGAGAAACTGTTATACCAAGAGGGTTAAGCCTTAGAATTTCTCTAAGTATGTTGTTTATGTATTCTTCTTTTTGCAAAGAAGGTAATGCTAAGTACTGATCTTTTTCTAACATATTTTGAGGCAAATTAAATTTTAGCATATACATCACCTTTTGAATGGTATCGAAAGATTGTTCGAATGATTGTTCAACATCATTCAAATGTTACTGTTTTGTACTTGGATTGGCTTTCTTTATTTTGTTAAATTGCTCTATCAAGTCGTCTATTAATTCAAATGGTATGTCTACTCCTTTACAAACAGTATGATTGCCAAGCCTGTTTTCCCTTTTTTCATGAATACAAACAAACTTTCCTCTGTCATTTTCAACTGTGCTAATAGCATAGAGAACTTTGCCTTTATTATATTCATTCAAATGGTTTAAATTACCGCTTGGATGATAAATATCAACATTTCCTCTTGATACCTTATGAGCTTGTGCAGTACAGCTTAGCACTTCAAGATGATGCCAAATTGTAGAATAAGTCAAGCCAGTTGCTTCTCTTATTTGAGAGATAGTAACTCCTTCTGGATTCAGCTCTAATATCTTCTTTAACAAGTTGCTTAAGTATTCCTCTTTCTCTTTAGC
>CAZSIU010000035.1:0-7277 GCA_964607225.1 uncultured Methanosarcinales archaeon
AGTTGCGAGGCTCGCGAAGAGTCTCGCTCGCCAGCTACCCGCTCACTCGCATTCGACGATTTTTTTGGTATTTCTTGTGTTTCTTCTTTATGCAATTCCTCAATTTTTTGATCAAACTCCTTTATATCTGGCTCAAGCTTTTCCTTCCATTTTTCATACTCTTCCTTATCAATAATACCTGATTCAAAGCTTCCCTTCAATATTTCAATCTTATTTTTTGGATCAATCATTTTATAACCTCGAGTATGCCATAAAGCAGCCTATCCTTTACTTTAATAAAATCTACATTTGTTGATGCTTCTGCAATTATGCAGTTATTTTCAGAATGTACATTTGTTGCATTTCCGTATCTGAAGTAAATAACCGGTACATTTAAAGTAGATTCGTTACAAGTTATAATTGGCAGATTAAATGTATTATTTGTTGTAAAACCTTTTCTGATAAAAATGTTATATTGTGCTAAAGTCAATTCAATTTGATGTTGAGCCAGAGCAATAGCTTCTTTGTAAGTGTTATTTAAATCGTATGTAACATCTATTTCAAATTTGTTTTGCAATCTTTTTATAGAATCATCAAATAAAAAAACACTTTCGACATCTGTTGGCAAAAAGCTGAAAGCAGCTTCTTTTTCATTTATTTTAGCAATCCATATATTTTGATTTGGTACATAAGTGAAAGTATATTTATTGTATTTCACCTTATCCGATACAGGAGCAAATCCAAAAAAAATAAAGCTGAAAGATGTGCCTATCATTATAAAAACAATGAATAATATCAAGCCCCATTTCTTTTTTCCCTTTTTTTCTTTCATTAAAATTGAGAATAAAATTGCTTATTTAAAATTTTTGAAAACTTTTTACTTCCTTTTATGCATCTTCCTTAATTCTTCCTTTAAAATCTTGCCCATTGTGTTTTTTGGCAATGCATCAAGAAATTCAACAAACTTTGGCTTTTTGAAAGAAGCAAGCTTTTCCTTGCAAAATGCAATGACTTCATCTTCTGTTAATTTTAAGTTTGAATTTAAGACAGTATAAGCTTTTACAGATTCACCAAATTCCTTGTCTGGAACACCAACAACTGCACATTCCTTGACTTGAGACATTGATTCAATTACATCTTCTATTTCTCTTGGGTAAATGTTTATGCCGCCTGAAATAATCACATCTTTTGACCTGCCAATTATGTGAACATAGCCTTTTTCATCAATTTTGCCAACATCTCCTGTTACAAACCATCCATCCTTAAAGACATGCTTGTTGTAAGCAGGCTTGTTCCAGTAGCCGTTAAACACATTTGGGCCTTTAATTAAAATCTCGCCTTCTGTCCCAACAGGCACATCATTAAAGTTTTTGTCTGTTATTCTAACCTTTACCCCTGGCAAGCAAGGACCAACACTGCCAGGAACTCTTTCTCCATTGTAAAGATTGCTAAAATTCATCATTGACTCTGACATGCCAGCTCTTTCTAAAATTTCATATCCAAATACTTTCTTAAACTTATAAAATAAGTCTCTTGACAAAGGAGCAGAGCCAGAAACAAAAAGGCGCATAGAGCTTGTGTCATACTTCTCAAGCCCTTCAACCTCAAGCAATTTGAAGTACATTGTTGGAACGCCCATAAACAAAGTGACTTTTCTTTTCTGAATTGTCTCAAGCACTTCTTCTGCCACAAATTTTTTCCTCAGAATTGTAAAGTTGCCAACATATAAAGAGCCGCATAAAGCAACACCAATTCCATGGATATGGTATAGAGGTAAGGTTAAAAGAAAAACATCGTCTTCTGTCCATTTCCATGTTTGGGCAAGAGCTTTAACATTAGATGTTACATTTGTTTGATTTAAAGCAGCGCCTTTTGGCTTGCCAGTTGTTCCTGAAGTATAGAAAATGATTGAATAGTCTTCATCTTTTATTATTGTATTTGGTTCTTTGTCAGAAGCATTTTTCATTAGTTCATTAAAATTATGTGTATCTTCTTCATTGCCATCAACAAGAATTATGTGCTTTAAATCTGGAAGCTTTGGTTGAACATTCTTTACAATCGGCAGCCTCTCAATGTCTGTTATTACCCCCTTTGCTCCACAGTCATGAAGTATATGATGAATCTCTTGTTCTTTGAAATTTATATTCATTGGCACAATAATGCTGCCATTCTTAAAATTTCCAACAAGAGAATAAACAAGCTCCAAGCTATTGGGCATGAATTGAGCAACTCTGTCGCCTTTGACAATGCCTATGCTTTGAAAAGCATTAGCAACTTTATTACCTTGAAGCTGGATTTCATTAAAAGTAACTCTTTGATCCTCAAACTCAATAGCTACCTTGTCAGGCAATCTGTCAGTTGTTTGCTTGAATAAAGAAGCTATACCCATAGGCAAAGCATCAAAAATGCTTCTTTTTAAAATTTAATCAAAATGTATATTGTCAAGAATATATTTTCAATATGGAAGTAAATACCATTATTTTATATATAAAGCCTCTGAGGAGATTTGAACTCCCGACCTGCTGCTTACGAGGCAGCCATTCTAACCGAGCTGAACTACAGAGGCAAAGAATGAGAAAATTTTCAGATTAATAAATGTATGGCGAGGCAAAACTTAATGTGTCGAATGCGAGAGCTCGCTCTCGCTCGCTCAGCTACGAAAAGTTTTGCCGAGCACTAAAATTGCGAAGCTGATTGAAATTTTAATAACTTCCTATCTCAATTGCTTCAATATTTCTTCTTTTGTATTAAACTTCTTCTGGCATTCAAAACAAACAGCATGCAATTTACCATTTTTATCTTTAACATAAGTGCCTAGTATTTTGTTTAAGAATGTAGTTTCAATTGATTTATTACAGATTGAGCATTTCATTTTAATAGCAAAATTTTTATTATTTTTATAATTCTTTCTTTTTATGAAGGGTTTATTGAGCTTTTTATTGGCTATCTTATTCATAAGCTTTGTTATTGTCTATGCTCAGCCATTTGGACCGCCTTTGTACATTGCAGACCATGTCACTATGAAATGTCGCTATTATTTTGCAGGCGATCCTAAGCATTTTAATCCAAGGCCTGAGAATTATACTATTAACATTGGTTACACAACTGACTTTAAAAGCGAAGCTCAAGCATGTGAGTTTTTCAGATGTGCTTATACAAATGGTACAGTTATAGTTGATGAAAATAAAAAGCCGATTGAGAAAGACCTTTGTATTTGTAAAGAAGATAGCTACTGGAACAATGAAACAGGATGCGTAAGGATAAAACAATTAGAAGAAGAAAAACAAAGAGAGGGATTTTTCAGCAGGATTTGGAAGAAATTGAAGAAGAATTTTTGTGAAAGTTAGAGTGGTTGCCTGAATAAATGTATAAAAACATTTAAAAACAATAAACCATAATTCTAAAAAAAGATGTCAAAGACATTAAATTTTAACAAAAATTCCGTATTTTTCTAATGACTTCTTTACTTGCAGCCCTATGACACGAATAGCTATTGTGGACAATGAGAAGCTTAAGGACAAGCAGCAAAATCTTTACATCCAAAGCTTATGTCCTGTTAACAGAACTGGCAAAGAATGCATAAAAGTAGATGAAAATGGAAAACTAAGCATAGACGAGCATCTTTGTACAGGCTGCGGAATTTGTCCAAAAGCTGCACCACATGCAATAAAGATAATAAATTTGCCAGAAGAGTTAAAGCAAGAGCCAATTCATAGATATGATGAAAATAAATTTATGCTTTACTCTTTGCCAACACCAACTTTTGGACATGTAACTGGAATTCTTGGTGTTAACGGCATTGGCAAATCTACAGCTATTAAAATTCTTGCTTCTGTGCTAAAGCCAAATTTTGGTGATTGGACAAGGCAAGAAACTGATTATGATGAGCTTATAGAATTTTTCAAGGGAACAGAGGCACAGGGATTTTTTGAGAAGATAAAACATGGCGAAATAAAAGTTGCCTATAAGCCACAACAAGTTGATTTGATACCAAAAACAACAAAAGGCAAGGTGATTGATTTATTAAAAAGGGTTGATGAAAAAAATGAGTTAAGGAAAATTACAAATGAAATGCAAATAAATGAAATATTAAACAATGACATAACAGAAATTTCTGGTGGAGAGTTGCAAAGGGTTGCAATAGCTGCAACTGTTTTGAAGAATGCAAATTTATATATTTTTGATGAGCCAACAAGCTACTTAGATATTAAGCAGAGAATAAACATAAGCAAATTTATCAAATCTTTAGTAAATGAAAGCAGTTCTGCTTTAGTTGTCGAGCATGACTTGATAATTTTGGATTATATTGCTGATTTAGTTCACATAATGTATGGAAAAGAAAATTGCTATGGTATTGTGAGTGGAGTAAAGCCAGTAAAGAATGGCATTAATGTTTATTTGTCTGGGTACATAAAAGAAGAAAATATACGCTTTAGAGACTCAAAAATAAAGTTTGCAGAAAAGCCTCCTGTTAAGAAAAAACATGTTAAAGAAGCAATTACATCTTGGCACAATGTTGAGAAAAAGCTTGGCAATTTTGCATTAAAAGCTAACCAAGGTACAATACACAGAAACGAAATAACTGGTATTTTAGGAGAGAATGGAATTGGAAAAACAACTTTTGTTAGAATATTAGCTGGTATATTAAAGCAAGATAAGGGCGAGATAACTCATAAAGTTAAGGTAAGCTATAAGCCACAATATTTAGAAGCATCTGATGACTTAGTTATTGATATTTTGAAGACAGCTTTCAACAAATATAGCAATCAAATAATTAAACCATTAAATCTTGAACTATTAGCATTAAATAAATTAACTGAACTATCCGGAGGTGAGTTGCAGAGGGTTGCAATAGCTCATTGCTTACAACAAGATGTTGATTTATATTTGCTAGATGAGCCATCTGCTTATCTTGATTCTGAGCAAAGGCTTGTTTTGTCAAAAATAATAAGGGACTTTGTTGAGTTAAAAGGGGCGTCTGCATTAATTGTTGACCATGATTTGCTTTTTGTGGATTACATTAGTGATAAGCTTATTGTTTTTGAAGGAAAGCCTGCAATTGAAGGAAATATTATTGGACCTTTTGAAATGGAAGAAGGCATGAATAAGTTTTTGAAGGAACTGCAAATAACACTAAGAAGAGACGCTGAAACTAATAGGCCAAGAGTTAATAAGCTTGATTCTAGATTAGATAGGGAGCAGAAAGAAAAAGGGAAGTATTATTACGTTTAAGCCCTCCCTTTGCTTTCTCCTACAGTCACTCCAGAAGCAATTAAGTGCGCCAATCTTAATGGCTCTGGTATTAAGCTTCTTGTACAAACAATCTTTAGTATTTTCCTTGCTTGTTCTAAATTAATTCCAGTTAGTTGAACAAAAATATTATCCAATTTCATCACTTCTCCTGCTTTTTCGATTAATTTTATTTTTTGCTTTTGATTTATTTTAATTAATGTTTCCTTAATAGTTTTAATATCAGGCATTCTTCTTATCACAACTATTACAGGCAATTTTGTTTTTTTGCTTAATTCCTTAACATCAATTACATTAAAGCCAGCAACTGCAATTCCGTCAAGAAAAATACATTGTAATTGAGGCTTAAATTTGCTTTTATTTATCATATCTGCTATTTTCTTTGTTGAGTCATTTCCATCAACATTAACTTTTGTTGATAAAATTCCATCAACCCAAGAGCCTCCTCGCATTACAACTCCAACAACTAGAACTTTTGAATCATTGAACTTGTTGAAAGGTGAATCGTCAATTCCAACAACCCTTATTTCTTTTTTTACCATTTTTTATTGTTGTATCTAAAGCAATTTACAAAATGGTCATTAACCATTCCGATAGCCTGCATGAAGGCATAGCATATTGTTGAGCCTACAAATTTGAATCCTCTTTTTTTAAGTTCCTCGCTCATTGCATCTGATTCTTCTGTATAGGCTGGTAATTCACTTAATGATTTGAACTTGTTTTTGATTGGCTTGTAATTGACAAATTGCCAAATATATTTGTCAAATGTGCCAAAATCTTGTTTTATTTCCAGAAATTTTTTTGCATTTATTATTGCTGATTCAATCTTTAGCCTGTTCCTTATGATTCCTGAGTTATTCAATAACCTTTGTATGTCTTGCTCGCCGTATTTGGCTATTTTAGCGGGATTAAAATTGTGGAATGCCTTCCTATAGTTTTCTCTTTTGTTTAGGATAATTTGCCAAGTCAAGCCTGCCTGCGCACCTTCTAAAATTAAAAATTCAAATAAATTTACATCGTCATGCAAAGGCACACCCCACTCTTTATCATGATATTCAATCATTAGTTTATTAGAGCCAGCCCAAGAACACCTATTCATTTTCACTCCCTAAACTCAACATCATCAATTACTCCATCTGAATCTAAATCAATTCCTTCTACAACATTTGCCTTTATGCTTGGATTGTGGAGATTGCCAGCAGTTATTTTTTTAAAATTCTTTAAAAATGCAATAATCGCTGCTCTTGTGCCGCTAAATCTTTTGCCTGCAACAACAAGTATATACTTGTCCTTATTAAAAGGGCTTTTTGTCTTTACAATCAAGCCGCATTCATCTTGTGGATAAATCTCATTTGAGATTGTTGATTTTATGTTGCCATTTTCAAACTTAATTGGAAGCTTTAGATTAACTTTTTCAGTTATTTTGTTTGTTATTGGACCTCCAACTAAAATGAGATTATTTTCTAAATCATTCTCTCTTGCTTCTGTATCAAGTTTAACATTAAAGACAGGGACATAATTTAGAAAAGTTCCAATAAACAAAGCTAAGTCAATTCCATAATAGCCATCCCTGCTTCTTGCTTTATCAAGGCCATGTGGGTCAGGACTACCAACAATAATCAAAGCATCTAGTTGTCCATCTTTAATAAATGGCTCAAGAAATTCTGATTCATTTTTTATTTGGGATATTTTACTTGTCGTTTCAAAATTCTTAAACTTAATAACAAAAGCTGGTTCTGTCAAAGCATAGAAATTTGCAGTTGCTCCTTGCTTAGTTTCTTTTCTGGCTACTTTAATTACGCCAGCTTTCTCAAGATTTCTTATATGGTAATATACTTTCTGCTCATGAACCTTTAATGTTTTTGCAATATCTATCGGATACATTGCTTCTTTTGCCAATAAGTGTAATATTTTTTGAGCTAACTCAGAGCTTATGCTATTTGCATGCTCTGCACTTATTTCCTTTGCTGGCAATGAATAAACTTCGTTCTTCTGCTTGTCTATTACGAACATAATAAGGGAATAGGAGAACTACTATAAATATTTTT
>CAZSIU010000036.1:0-7185 GCA_964607225.1 uncultured Methanosarcinales archaeon
TTTCAAAAAAGAATTTCTCATGGGCTCCACCAACTGCACATAGATTTGTAGTTCTTATGTCGTCAGTATAATCATATAGTAATCTACACTTAGATAATGCTATTGAAGTATTATCGTAAATTCCAAAAAATCCATGACCAAAGCCATGATAAAAATTGAGGACGCTTGGGTTACTATTAATTTCGTATTTTTTATTAAAATTCACAAATTCGCTTTTATTTAAACCGCCTCTTTGTTTTGTTATATATCCTAAGGCTATACCATGCTCGCAACCATAAGTACATATAGGATTTTTTCCACATTTTTCAAAGCTTTGTTCAAGGTTGTTATCCATAGCTATGCTGAACCCAAAATCGTGTAATAAAAAGTGACAGTCCCAAGCATTAACATTTTTTTTAATAATAGCACTGGCTAAAGATATTTCTTCTGGACTTTTATCAGCAAAATTAGTTATAAATTTTTGATAACACAAATACTTTATATCTTGACTAAATTCTTTACATATTTTAGAATACCTTAAAGCATTATGTATTTTAGAATAATTATCAAAAAAGAGTTCTAAGGAGTTACTGATTAAATTAGAGGTTTCAATCTTTTCTCTAACATCGGATTTATTACTATGTAATTGAGTTAGCAAAATTATACTTTTATGCAATTTATTGTATAAGTAATCTATGTATGAATCATCCTTTTTGCTTATAAGCTTCAAAAGTATTAAATTTTTATTATAATCTTCCGTTGAAATATCAAAAATACTATGATTTTTGGTTTCGGATAAAGTAACAACTGATTCGTACATCTTTTGAGTTATTTTACTTATAGTTTGATTATCAAAAATACCTAAATAGATAGCTATCTTCTTAAAATCAAATCCTAATTTATTGCCAAGTTTAGCTGAATTGCTTGCTGATTGATATTCTTTTTCATGAGCTATTGTTATATTAGAATATATAATGAATCCTATAACGAAAATGATTACTATTTTCTTCATCTTTGAATTAACTTGTTTTTTCGTCATTTACAATAGTTCTTTATAGTAGCTTACTTAATATCTTAAACTTTTCATATTTAACATTTTAAATATTCTCGTCAAATTTTGAAAATTCTTGTAAGCACTCATTCCTGAATCTTTCCTCAATTCTATAGCAAAAATTTACCTCATTGTTAAATGTTGAGGCATTCTTGTAAAAATAATTCAAATATAAGAAACATGTTTTACTGTCTTCTTCTTTATCTATCAACTTGCAAGAAATGTACATATCTGTAGGATTTCTATTATGAGGAAACAAAAGTATATAGAAATTATAACCCAGATTGCAATTTAAACTAGAAGAGTTTATATAATTCATTACTTTGATGCATTCTTTTAATGAAATGCTCAAATTAGGTCTTTGCTTATACTTTTGATTTATTATAAATATTATACCGGCACCAATCCCAATTGAACAAAAATTATTATTTAGTAATTTACAATAACCATTAATTGATTTGGCATTTTCGAAGTCTATTTCATCATACCATAGATTTTGATAACTATAACCAAATCCAAGAAAACTAATGCATGCATCTTTGTATTTTCCAAATTTGTTGCAATCCTCATACTCCTTTAGGAAATTTTCAAAAGATTGGTTATTAATGTAAAAAAATTTTTCGTGCAATAAGCCGATTATACAAGCATTCATAAAATTTGGGTAATTTTTGGTTATAGTTCTGCATTTATCTATAGCTATGCTGTAATTTTCACTTGTTTCATAGAAGTAATGGCCAAATCCGTGGGCTATTAGCTCAGTTTTTGTTGGTGCAGATTTTTTTATATCTATTAATTCATTTTCAGTAGTGTTTCTATTTTTTTTAAGCATATACCCTTGTACGAGTCCATGCATGCAACCAAATGAACAGTTATCTATCTTATTGCACATAATAAAACTATCTCCTAAACTCTTATGAAGAGCTAAGAATATCCCTATATCATGATACAAAAAATGACACTTTAATTCATTAAATTCGTTTTCTATTACATCTGCTGCGAAAATTAAAAGATCTTCATTATAGCTTGGAATATTATATATAAATTTTGAATAACACCATGGTTTAAAATTAGCTCCAAAATAATTGCAAATCCATAAATATTTTTCGTGATTATTACTTGCAAACAGATAGTCTGTTAATTTATTGACTATGTAAAAATTAAATCTGTCTCCAAAGCCCTCAAATTTTTCAATTTTCTCAGAAAAACTTATTGACGGAAGAAAAGTATTATTAATGACGTCACTATTTGAATTAACTGTTCTAGCATTAAGCATTAGATATATAAAAATACTCAATAAAAAAATACCTTTATTGATTGTAATACAGAAGTTGCCATCAATTAGTATTTTCCTCATTCTAAGTAATTTGTCTTAATTCTTTAGCGATTTTAAAATATTTATTCGCTTCCTCTATATCTCCTTTTTTCAAATAACAATCACCTAAAGAATAATAAAAATCTGAATTACTGGAATTTGCATTAATAGCGATTTTAATTTGCTCAATACCATTTTCATAATCTCCTTTTTCACAGTAGGCCCTACCTAATATATTATAGAAAAGTGGGTTATAGAAATCAGGGTTAAAGATTCTGGCTTGATATTCTGCTTTCTTTAATTCAATTATAGCTTCATCATAAATGCCTTGCTTTACATAACACCATCCTTTCCAAGCATATCCTCTTAGAGAAGTTGCATTAAGCCTTATGGCATTATCAAATTTTTCTATAGCTTCTTCGTATCTACCTTCATCACATAATTTAATACCTTGTTGTATAAATTTGTTGAGTCTTTTACTTGTATCGTAATATTGAAAATAAAAAATTAATAAAAAAATTAAAAATAATAACACAAGAAGAGAAATTGAAGAAGATATTTTTTTTCTTTTTTGTTTTTGAATATGCTTAAAATGATGTTCAACACGAATTGGATGATGGCCTGCTCTAATTAAAGCATTTTTAATTAATTCTTCAGAAAATCCTTTTTTTAGTTCTTTCTTGATATACTCTAAAATTCTTTTGTCAAGACTAATTTTATTTTGCTTTTCTAATCTTTCATCCACAATTACACCTCTTTTTTAAATATCACTTATAAAAACCTATTTATAAAAACCTTTCTAATTGTTATTTTGTGAACTAAATGAACATTGCATAACTAAAAATATTGTACTAATTTAGTTACCTATTAAGTAACTCAACAAAAGCCAAAAATAATGGAATTAGTAGTAAATTTTCGTAAAGTTTATATATAAGTTATCATTATAGTGATAATATGTTAGAATTAATAAACCCGTATGTTGCAAAAATATTAATATCGGCAAGAGATGGAGATTCAATTAGGCGTATCTCTCAAAAAATACAGGAATCTTATGGGTGGACTTACAAATGGGTTTCAGAATTGGAGAAAATAGGGGCGTTAAAAAGAAAGAAGCAAGAAGTTTACATCAACAAAAATAACAGTTTTTATAGAGAAGCAATGAAGTTTATAAAAAAATCATTATATAATTTAAGTTTAACAGACGCATATTTATTGCCGAATTTTACAGGCTTAAATTACATTTTTATAGGCATAGACGCTGTTTTTATTTGGACAAAGGGTGGCTACAACATAGGAAGAAGCAAAATCTCATATCCAATATTTATAGAGGTATTAGAAAAAGACAAAGATGATTGGCAAAGATATTTTTCAAAATTGAATGTAAAGTACACATTTAGAAATGAAAGAAAAAAAGGAATATACTTTGTAATTTCAGTAAGCAAAAAAATAGAAAAGGAATATTGTGAGCAAATTCCTGTCTTGCCTTTAGCAAAGACAATAGAATGGGCAAAAAAATATCGCTTTAACTTTGAGCCTGCCTTAGAAATGTTAGACGATATGTATAATTTAAAAATAGGTATAAAATATGCTGAAGCATAATGGTGAAAACTTTTATAGAAAGGGAAAATGAAATATTTGATGTATTGGATAGCTTTAACAAATCAGAAATAAGGTACGTGCTAATAGGTGGCTATGCAATATCTGCGTATATGCATAGATTTTCAGTTGATGCTGATATTTGTATTAACAAAAAGGATTTAACTTCTTTTAGGGAGATATTAAAAAATAAGCATTTTATTTTAACAAAAAGAAAGATTTTGGAAGACATTTATAAAGGCCAGTTCGAATGCCATACAAAAAAAGTTAAATTGCCTGTTTCAGTTGATTTGATGATAAGAAGTGTTGTAAGCAGACAAACAAATGCTTCTATAAGTTTTAGTCAGCTTTATAAAAATTCAGTTATAAAAAAGATTATTGGTATAGAAAAGACAGTAAGTGCAAGAACTCCTATAAAAGAACTTTTGATTGCTTTAAAAATACATTCTGCAAGATTAACTGATGCAAGAGATATAGTCGCAATATGCCATAACATAGATTTTGAGCTTGTTGCAAAGTTTGTCGATATTGGAGATGCCAAAGAAGTTCAAAATAATTTAAATAACTTGGTTGTATATTTTAAAAGCGATAATTTTAAAGACTCTTTTAAGGGAATGTTTTCTATAGAAAAGCTGCCAAAAGAAAATATTGAAAATGCTATTAATCTTATGGAAAAGCTAAAAAATTAAAATTGGAAAATTAAAAATGCCACAAAATCAAAAAAAGAGTGATTTTTATAAAAATTTATCATTGATAATTCTGTTTGTTTTACTATTCGTCTTAACCTCCTCCTACAAACTAGACTTCCTTATTTGGCTTGTTAATGTCCCACTTTTGCTTTTAGTTTATAAAAAACCATTAAAAAGAGCTGTATTGCTTACATTGCCTCCTAGCATCTTAGCAGTAACTATTTCTTTCCAATGGGTTATTGAGTATAGCTGGACTGCGTACATAGCGTCAACAATCTTATTTTCAAGCTTTCTTTTATTATTTGCAGTAATTTTTAATATTTTGTCAAAAAAGATTAGTGGATATTTGCAGATTTTTATTGCTCCAAGTATCTACTCTATTTTAATGATAATCTATTCTTTTAGTATCATAAATAGTTACTGGGCTGACTGGGCAATGTTCCAGCCTATGATGGCTCCGTTAATCTGGTTTGTTGGAAGCAATGGTATTACGTTTTTGATAGCTTTGATGCATTCTGTAATTGCATTTTATATATTAAGAAAAGATAAGAAAGTATTAGCAACTGGAATTATTGTTGTTTTAATTGTATTAGGAAATTATATTTACAGCTATAATGCAAACCCACAGGGACAAAAAATAAAAGTTGCCTTATTGCAAGGTAACTTTAATCAAGATTGGGAATGGCGCAATATCAATGCTAAAGGGTTAATTTTTAATGTCTATGAAAATCTATCAATTGAGGCTTCAAAAAATAATCCAGATGTAATAATATGGCCAGAATACGCTTTAGCAGATGATATATTAAAAGATAAAAATCTATTAAACAAAATCTCAAATTTAGCTAAACAAACAAAATCTTATTTAGTAATTGGTTCTTTAAGATGGTATAATACTTTCTATCAGTATGAAAGAGAAAGAAATGATATTGCATTAGTATTTGCCCCTGAAGGAAAATTGATTGGCGAATATAATTCTATAAAGCCAGTTCCATTCGAGAAATGGGTTTTGCCAGGAAATGAAACTAATATTTTTAATACAGAAATTGGCAATTTTGGTGTATCGCTTTGCTATGAGGAAACACAAAAAATTGCAAAGGATTTCTCTGAGAAAGGTGCACAATTTTTAATATCCTTGACAAATAACCAAAAATTAGATTATACACCTGGATTTTATTTAACAAACCTTTACGCCAATTTAAGAGCTGCGGAAAACGGCAAGTATCTGATAAGGACGACAAACACAGGAATTACAAAAATTGTGAATCCTTATGGAAAGGTTGAGGCGCAGCTAGAGCCATATACAAGGGACATTTTGATTGGGAATATTTATTTGAACGATAAAACGACATTCTATACAAGATATGGAAATTTGATTTTGTATATTGTTTTAATTTTGCTTGGTATCTTGTTTTTGATGGAGACTAAGAAACCCAAAGCTAAACGCTTGGAGTCAGCAATAAAAGAAGATACCCTGTGGGGATTGCATGGCAAGTAAGGTGGTTTTGGCACGGTACATTGATTTCCTCTGAAATAAGCCAAAAACTATGTTTCTAAAAAATTTATTTGAATTTATATTTATTTCTATAAAAGTAGAAAGCTTTATAAATTATTTAATTTTAATATAGAAACATAAAAGAATAAAAATTTATCTAGAGCTGTCTGCTTGTCTTTCTATCTCAAGCTTTTTTGCAATTGCATTTGAGGCATTGCTCATTCTGTAGGCATTTGTTATTTCTTCTGCTAAGCTATTGATAATTCCTTTTTTTGTGTTGAAAGTTCTATGATATGCGCCTTCTGTCATATGGCGTAAAGCCAAATCAATTCTTCTTTGAGGAGAGCATTCAACTGCTTTTGGGTATCTAGCTCCTCCATATTCAATTGTTACAATTTCTTCTCTTTGTGCAGCATTTTCCAAAGCTTTGACAAAAACCTTGATTGGATTTTCTTTTGTTGTTTTTTCAATCTGCTTAAATGTTTTCTCAACTATGCCATAAGTTGTTTGTGCTTTGCCAGTTACATGGTAACTGGTCTTGAAATGCTTTTTGCTTTTATGTCCAGGTATCATCAATTTATTTATTAATCTTTCAACAATAAATATTCTGCTCTTGTAAAATTTATTGCCTGCATACCTTGCTCCTGTTTTTGGAACTATTCTAGGCTGTAAAGTAATATAAGGTGAAATTCCAGGATCATCTACTTTTATACCTTCTACACTCCATCTATTGAAAGCTTTTGTTTCTGGCATTTTTATTTGGAATTTTAATTTTATTATTTTTTAATTTTAATCCGTCCCCTTCGGACATCATATTGTGCTCGGCAAAATTGTCTTCCACTAATTTTGCCTCGCCTATTTATTCAATGAAACAAAATCAAAAGCGGTTTACTTTCTTCATTGTACATATAAAAGTCGCTCTCGTGATTGTTTATTTTGATTTTTAATGAATATAATCTTATGCTTGTAACTTTAATTATTTACTTTCTTGCTTTTTCTATTATACCTTTCAATAAAGCGTCCAAGCTCTGGTCATTAACTTTAATGACTTGCCATCTAACTCCAG
>CAZSIU010000037.1:0-7173 GCA_964607225.1 uncultured Methanosarcinales archaeon
GCTTTACCCAATATCCTTTGCATGCTCTGTTTTCAAAATCCCAGTCGCTGCATCTATAAAGCTTAGTGCCTTTTGCAGTTGCTGTTATTCCAATGCTTGCATAATCAGTTATTAAAGGATTAACAGCATAAAGCTCATTAAAACCTTGATTGTTGTCAGGCTCATCAACATCAACGAACTCATTAGTGTCCGAAATCATATTTAAGCCACTAAATGATATCTCTTTTATTTTATGGTTTTTTGGCTTGACTCTAACCGTATAATTTCCTTTTGGCAATTCTTTAAAGTGTGCAACCTTCGTTTCATTATATACACTAACCTCAACCACCTCAACCCCATCTACCCCTTCAATCTCCAGAATCTCCAGAATCTCCATGGTTGTGTTTAAAGCTGCGCCATTCGAATCCCTTACGACTTCGCTTATTGTAATATTGGTTTCAATGACTGTAAAATTGTTAATTTGTGAGGCACGATTTCCTGAGGTATCATTTGCATAAATTGTATAAATGAATGTACCATTTGAAACTGTTTGGTAATCATATTGCCATATTGAGGCAGAGCCTGCAGAAGCTATTCCTTTAACAGTAACATTATCAATCCTGCAATATTCACTAACTGCCCCATTTTCACACATAAATCTGATTTTAAAATTTGGATTATCATTTGCAGTTGGTGTAAGATTAAATGTCTTGAAGACATAATTTGCATTATCTTCTATTCCACTTCCCAATTGCTCAACTTGAACCCATGCAGAGCCAGAATACCATTCAGCTGCAAAATCATCTGCTGCATCCAAGCCAACCAATTTTCTATAATATGAGAAACTAATATTAGTGTGGCCTGATGTGTCTATGCTAACTTCCATATAACTTGGATTTCCAGCTCCTGTTTGATGCGCTTGGGCATGATAGGTTTCATTCATTGGGTTGTCAGTTGATGCCCCCCAATATTCTCCTGTGCTGTTCAGTAACCATCCTTTGGCATTTAATGTTCCAAGCTCAAAATTGTCTTTGAATAGCGTTTCTTCAGTGCCATTAATTGCAGATTGCTGAATCATTGTGTAATTTGTTCCATTAATCTCCACCAAAGCAGATGATACTGCGAAATTATCTGTTATATTTGCTGTAATTGTTATTTCTGTCCCGTTAATAACAGGATCTGAAGATTCAGAGACAGAATTGATTAATGGAGCAGTTGAATCTGCTTCTCCTTGAACAGTAACATTATCAATCCTGCAAAATTCACTGACTGCTCCGGCAGTACATTCAAATCTGATTTTAAAATTCGGATTATTATTTGCAGTTGGTGTAAGATTAAATGCCTTGAAGACATAATCTAAGTCATCTGCTGAGGTATCTAAAGTTTCTTCTACAGTAATCCATGAAGTGCCATCATACCATTTAGCCTTAAACTCGTCTGCTACATCCAAGCCAACTAATTTTCTATAGTAACTAAAGCTAATATTTTCAGTGCCAATAGTACTAATAGCTATCTCCATTATGCTTGCTGGTTCAGAAGTGCTTTGCGGCAGACATTGTGCATGGTATGTTCCTGCAAAAGGATTTGTTGTGCTAGCAGTGCAATTATTGGCTCCTGATGCAGATACCAAAGTCCATTCACTCAAACTGCCATCTTCAAAACCATCAAAAAATTTAGTGATTGCAATATCACTTGCAATCTGCCACTGCCTTGCTTCCTTGAATGCTCCAATCTCTAATGGACCTAAAACATAGAATTCTGGCGAAATGTCAGGGGCGTCAAACTCATAAGAGAGTTTGTAGGAATTATCTTTTGCAAAATCTGTAATCCAGATTATTTGCTTTTCATTTCCAAAATCATTGACAATAATGTCTTGTTGGGAAGTTATTGCGAAGCTCGAGGGCACGTACTCTACTATCGGCCCAGAGTAGTCCTCATTTGCATTTATTGTAAACTCCATCTTATAAGGAACTAATGGGTACACTCTTGTTGCTGATTTTCTTGCAACATCAAAAGTAACACTGCTTTGAACAGTAAAGTTATCTTGTATGCTTCTTACACCATTTGCAGTTACAGCAGTTAAATTCATTACATAAGTTCCAATGCCATTAACAGAATAAGTTGCATAATAATCAGGCAGTTCTGTGACTCCTAAAACTTGGCATTCAGGGCTTATTTTAATTTCATTGTTTGCAGTTGTTAATGTTGTTTTTTGTTGATTTGGATTAGTTATTTCTAATGTAACATCTGCATTACAAACAATTTTTCCTCTATCATCCAATACAGCAATGCCAATAAATGCATCTTGATTTGGCAGGTAAATTGACTTGTTTACATTAATTGCCAAAACTCCCCAAGTAAAGTCTTGTTGCTGAGTATATGTTACACCATCCTTTATCAAGTCTATTTTTAAAGTATATTTTCCAGCCCTAAAGCTTCTTTGTTTTGGAATTTTAATGTCAAACTTGCCTTCTCTTAACTCTTCTATTTCAACATTAATGTCTTTTATATTACCTTCAGAATCAAATACAAAGGTATCAATATTTTCATTAGCTGTTTGCCATTTTTTCTTTTGCTTTTCTTTTTTGATTATTTTTTGACTTAATAATTTTAGTTCTTCATCTGTTTTTTCTGTTTCTTCTTCATAAACCTCATATTCTTCTTTCCATTTATCATGCTCAATTAGTTCTTCTTTTGTTAAATATTCAAATTCAAGCTCAACATCTTCATCTAACTCAAAGTCTTTTCTTTCAATAATTATTTTAGGTGTTACATCAATTGTTACATTAACTATATTAATAGAAAATAAATTTGAAATAACAACATCATTACCTTTAGTTGCTGTTATGAATATGTAAGCAGTTCCAACAAAATCTTTTGGTATAATTGTTGCAATATTATTTTCAAACAAAATGCTTATGCCTTCTTGTTCAAAGTAAGTAAAGAAAGTATTTTCATCAATATTTGCAAAGTAATTGTTTAAATCAAGGGTTGCATTTTTATTAGCAATAATTGTTATATTTGGAATATCGCTAATTAAAGCCAATAATGTTATGTTTGTTATATTTAGCGGTAATATTGGAGTTATATTTACATTGCCTTCAATAAATCCAGGATCTTCTTTTGTTAATGTTAAGTTGTAAGCCTCTCCAACCACTAAGTCCTTTATCTTTTCCCAAGTGCCAAAGCATAGCTCTCTTTCATAATCCCATTGCTTGCATTTGTACAATGAATTTGCACTAGCAGTTGCTTTCAATGTAGCTTTTTCAAACTCAAGCTCTTCAAGGTCAACTGCATACCTTTTCTTGACGTCAATCTTTTCTATGATTATTTCCCTGCCTACATTATCAATGCCTATGCTTGCTGTTATTGGCTTTGTTATATTTGCATTTTCAATCAATAACTTATCAATAACATTTTCTGTTGGCACAACTTCAACATTGTAATAATCAGGCTCAACAAATCCTTCTACAATTGAAACAAGAGCATTATCTTTATACAATTGATAACTTCCAGAAGCTAAGCCTTCATTATCTTCAATTGCTAAGTTAAGCAATACATTTGTTATTTCTTCAACAAGTGAATATGTAAGTTTATCAAGTGTTAGAGTTGCGCCATCTATTTCAAATATAAGCTTGTAGCTTGTCTCATTAAAGCCACTTAAAATGCATGTTTCAACACAAACATTTTCAAAGTCTATTAAAGCAACATAGTAATTAATGCTTAAATTTTGCCATTGCGAGTTATAAATTTCAACATATGGTTTCTCTTCTTTTATACCATAATCAACATAAAGAATTTGAGCGCTTACGATATTGTTTAGAGTAGCTCCATATTGCCCAAATGTTGAGTAGAATGGCTCTTTCCAAAGCTCTCTTGTCGAGCCTAATCCAATAAAGCCACAGCACTTGATGTCGCCATAGCAAACTGTTGTTAGCTCTTCATTCTCAATGCTATAAACCTCCCATTTTGTACATAAGTTGCTTTCATTTACATCCCAAGTAAATTTAGAGTTCTCAACAGTTAAATCTATAATGGCATATGTTGGCTCAAATCCATTATCATCAATGTCATAGCTTGTTCCTAGCTTATATTGCAAATTAACTGCAATGCTTCTTTCAGGCACTATTAATGTCACTTCCTTGCTTGTTGTTTTATCTCCATCAGTAGCAGTAAATGTTATTGTTGTTGTGAAATTACTTGCAGTTGGAGTTAAAATTGCTAAGTTATTGTTTATCTCTACTGATATTTTTTCTGGTGTTGTTGATGTGTAAGTTATTACATCATTATTTTCATCAGAGAAATAATTGTTTAAGTCTATTGTAGTTGTTCCTTTTATTGTAAACTCATTAACATCAGATTTCCAAACAGGCGGCTTGTTTGGCTCTGCTGGCTTTGGTTTTTCTTCTTTTGCTGGTGTTTCTACAGGCTTTTCTTTTTCTTTAGTTTCATTTATTGTTATTGTTTCATTTGTTATATTTGTTTCAGTTATTGTTTGATTTTCATTTGATTGTGTTATTGTTGTTTCATTGCTTGCATTTTCATCTAAAACAGCAAATCCTGTTATTGTATTACTTAAATTGCAGGACGATATTAAAATTAGCAATACGATTATTACAATCAAATAAATCAATCCAATTTTTTTATTTCTTGTTGAATCAATCATTTTTTCTTTGCCCTTCTAAATCAAAGCCTGAATCGAAAGCTTTATATATTTGTACATAATACACATAATTACTTGCATTAACTGCAAGTGGAGGATTAAAAGTGCCAACACTAACATTAGCAGTACCGAAAGAACTTAAATCTGAAATGGACTCTTTACCAGAATTAAACTGGTCAGAAATAGCCAGAAGAGCCATTTCCAAGGAAATAAAAGAATACAAATTATTCAAATCTATAGTGTCTAAGTCTAAGCTTACAGAAAAGGATGCATTAGAGCTTGGAAGGAAAGTAAATAAATCATTGCATGAAAGGTATGAAAAATTATACAAAGAGAGGAAATAAATGTTATTTGTAGTAGATGCTACTGCTCTCTTTTCAGTATTAATTGGAAAAAGCTCTTCCTCAAACATATTATTCAAAGAAAGAATTGATTGGTTTTCCCCTGAATTTCTAAAAGAAGAACTCAAAGAGCATAAGGAAGAAATAATGGCTAAATCATCACTTAAGGAAGATAATTTCAATACATTTATTGATTTGGTATTTTCACAAATAAAGATTGTGCATGAAGATGTATTTAGAGATAAGCGTGAGTTGGCCAAATCGCTTATTTCAGATCCAGATGATACTGAATACCTAGCATTATCTCTTGCATTAAATAAATGCCCGATTTGATCAAATGACCCGCATTTTAAGGAGCAGTCATTGGTCAAGGTGTTTACAACAGAAGAATTAGTTAAATTACTAAAATGTCGGTAAATCGCAAAGCGATTTCCGAGCATGCTCGAAAACCGCAGGTTTTCGACATCACAAAAACTATTCTGATATGCAAACTTATTCTCTAAATCAATAATTCTTTTAATTTTTTTATTTTTTGCGTTAATCATTTTTTCTTTTTCTTTGCCCTTTGGTAAACAGTCCAGATTGTTCTATCGTCTCTGTTGAGCAATACAGCAATTTTATGGTAAGTAAGCCCAAATGTGTCTTTCAAATACGCAACAACATTTTCAAGAACGCTAATGTTTCTGTCTTGCAATATTGAAACAGGAATAGAATAAGGAGAGATTTCAGTAACAACAAATTTTTCAGCTAGCTTCTTTTTTGCATTTCTGTATGTAACTGCTAATGCAATTGGATTTCTATTGGTTAGAGAAGCAATCTGTTTAAAGCTAAGAAGCAAGTTTTCTCTTAGGTATTTTACAATATTCTCTAAAGAGCTTAGATAATCATTTTTGAATACAGAAATAGGAACTTTTACTTCTTCTTTAACTGGAACTTTTAATATTTTATTTACAAGCTCGATTATCTCTTGGGGAGTAAAACCTTGCTCTTTTAGATAATTTAATGTATCTAAAAGCCTTTTCTCAATTGCTTCTATGTCTTTTGTGGGCATTCTTTATATTATATAAGTATTATTAAATATTTTATAAGTATAAAATTTATAAATTTACAATCATTACATATTATATTCATTTTAGAAATATCATGTAAGTATTTATTAAACAGCTTAAAGTATGTTGAACTTAAATTCATCTTTTAAACCTCAACTTTAATGCGCTAAACTCCCCAAAGATTTACAGCCAAGAAATAGTTAACAGACTGTAAGATCCAAGTTTAGTGCTGGATTTGCCAAAAATATTATATCTTGTAAGTATTGATATTTGTAAATATATCTATTGCGTATCATTAAATTATATCCTGTAAGTAATTAATATTTAAAGCTTTCGCTTTCTAACTTTACAGGCATTTATCAAAAAGCGGTAAAGGCTTAGTATTTAGGATCCCAGCTGATTTGGAAAAACAACTTAAGCTAAATGAAAATATAGAAATAGCAATAACAAAAGTGGGCAACAAAATTGTAATAGAGCCAGAAGATAGTTCATTCAAATAACCATTCAAATGTTTATTCAAATGTAATAAATAAAATATAAGAAGATATATATATTTTGTAAGTAAAATCTAAAAACTAACTTTCGTTATCAGAAGATTCTGCAGCTTCTGTAGAACTTTGAGAGCCTTCAACCTCTTGAAGGTATTCAGGTTTAAGCAGCCTTTTTATAACAGCTTCGTAGCTCTCTCCTTTCATGCCCTTGCTTTTGAGCCAGTCATGAAACTCCTTGCTTATAGGTATTGTTGTAGTTGTCATAATTGTTATAATTTTTATAACTACTATATTTATTTTTCTGTTTTGAGAGCTTTGTCGAATAGTGTCCTAAAACTTTGACTTTTCGGACAGGATTGGGAGTTTTCGGACAAGAGCTACTTATCAGATAAAGCTTGTTTTGAGTACAATTTTTACACATTATTAAAACCAAAGAATAATAATCAATTTAATTAGCTACCTTGCAACAACAAAAACTTTATATATAACTCATTCAAATAAACATTCAATTAATCATTTAGAAAATCATTCAAATAAAATGGTGATTAATTTACCTAAGGAATTATTGCAAAAAGAGGCTTTCAAAACATTGCCTGCTAAAGAGAAAGAGGAATACTTAAGCAACTTGTTAAAGAAGATATTAGAGCTGA
>CAZSIU010000038.1:0-7018 GCA_964607225.1 uncultured Methanosarcinales archaeon
GCAAAAGCAAATATAAAAGGTTCAATTGCAGCAAAGCTAAGGAACAGTGTTATAAATAATCTTACTAAAAACATTAAGAAGATGCAATATGAGGAAATTATTAGTGAATTAATACTTCGTAAATTACAAGAGTCATTAAGAGATAACTTAAAAAAGATATATCCATTAAAGGTCTGTGAAATAAGGTACTTGGGAATTGAAGCAAGAGAAAAGCCTCAAGAAATGGTTAAGGCTGAGCAGAAGTAAAAACTTATAAAAACAGTTCATTATTACTTTTTCTATAGCCCTGTGGTGTAGCGGTCAAGCATACAATGTCGAACGCGAGCATGCTTTTCGCATGCAACTCAAAGTATAAGGCTCTGGCCCTTGCGACCCAGGTTCGAACGCCATTAAATTGCAAAGCAATTTATGGCTTGAAATTCCTGGCAGGGCTATTACACAAATGAAAAAACTTATATCACAAGGAGCAGAAGCAAAACTGTTTTTAGAAGAAGATAAAATTCTAAAAAATAGATTTCAAAAATCTTATCGGATAAAAGAAATAGATGAAAAATTAAGAAGCTTCAGAACAAGGAGAGAAGCAAAAATATTGCAGAAATTAGAAGCAATTAATTTTCCAGCTCCAAAAGTCATAAAAAGCGATGAAAAAGAAAATTTAATTATTGAAAATATTAATGGCAAATTAGTTAAAGATGTTTTAGAAAAATATGATTATAAGAATTTATGTTCCGAGATTGGAAGGAAAATCGCAATATTGCATAATAATTCAATTATTCATGGTGATTTGACAACATCAAATATGATATTAAATAAGCAAATTTATTTCATAGATTTTGGCTTGTCATTTTTTTCAGAAAAAGCAGAGGATAAAGCAGTTGATTTGCACTTGTTGGAAGAAGGATTAAAATCCAAGCATTATAAAATATTGGAAGAGTGCTTTAAATGCGCCCTTGAATCTTATAAAAAAGAAGCAAATAAAAGTAATGAAACTTTAAAAAGGCTTGAAATTGTTGAAAAAAGAGGCAGGTATCGTGCAAGGAGAGGAAGTTAAGGCTATTTTGTTCGATATGGATGGAGTATTAGTTGATTCTCTTGATGCTTGGTGCTGTGTATTTAATGCTACGCTAAAACATTTTGGTTTTAAGCCTTTGCTCAAAAAAGAGTTCATAAAAGATTTTGGCGCTCCAATCGAGCATGATGTTAAAAAATATTTTAAAGGCGAAACAATAAAAAAAGTTGAACATATCTATAATTTAAAATTCAAAAAAGGGATAAAAAAAATAAGATTATTCCCACAATCAATTTCTACTCTAAAAAAACTCAAAAAACATCCAATAAAAATAGGCTTAATAACCAATTCTACAAGATTTATTACAAATGAAATACTAAATCATTTCAAGCTTAAAAAATATTTCAAAGTTGTTGTAACTATGGATGATGTCAAAAGGAGAAAGCCTGCACCTGACATGATTTTGAAGGCTTGCCAAATGCTGAAGGTAAGCCCTAAAAATACAATACTTGTTGGAGATACAATGAATGATATGATTGCTGGTAGAAGGGCTGGGTGTATTAGTGTTGGGTATAAGGTGAAGGGAGATTATAAAATAAACAAATTAGCTTCTATAACAAGATTTTTAAACCGAAAGTTTTTTATATGTTTAAACATAAACATATGTTTATGGCAGTGAAAACAATAACAGTAACAAAGGAAGCGTATGAAAAGCTTGCCAGCAACAAGAAGGAAGGAGAGAGCTTTTCTGAGCTTATAAATAGGAGTTTCACTAAAAAAGGCAATATAGAAAACATAAGAAAATTTATAGGCGCATGGAGCCATATTCCTGATAAAGTAATTGAAGATATGAAAAAAGACATAGAAAGAGCAAGCATTCGTTCTATGAAAAGGGTTGCACAAAAAGTTAAGTGGCTTTAAATGATATGCTTGGATAGTGATTTTATCGTGGACGTGCTTAAGCAGAGCAAAAATGCTGTTTTGAAGTTTGAGTCATTGAAAGACGAAATAGTAGTATCCACAGAAGTAAATTATTTTGAGCTTTTATATGGTGTTTTTGTAAATAAGCAGTTTTCACAAAGAGAATTTAATTTAATAGAAGAGTTTTTTGACTCTATTCCACTTCTGGCTCTTGAGCACAGTGGCGCATATAACGCAGCAAAAATCTCTGCCATTTTGAAAAAAGAAGGCTTGACTATCGAACTAAATGACGAGCTAATAGCTGGAATATGCTCATCAAAGAATTGCACTATACTAACAAAAAATATTAAATATTTCTCAAGAATTAAAGGTTTGAAAGTTGAAACTTACTAGTAGTAACAGAAAGCTTTATATACTAGTTCTTCTTTATACAAAGTATGAAAGGAGTTGGTTATCTTCATTGTTAGTGAATTTTGTTCTGATTTAAATAGTTCCAACTCTGAAACAAAATTACTACGAGAGGCTAAAGCGCTAACTAATGCTGATTTTCTTCACATTACGCTATAAACTAATAGGTATTCTAGGTGGCATGGGTCCAGAAGCAACTGCTGATTTATACATGCGTATAATTAGAATTCTTCAAAACAAAGGAGCAAAATATGACGCAGATTTTCCACCGATTTTTATCTATAGCTTACCTTTGCCCGACATTGTTGAAAATATAAAATGTGAAAAAGTTATTGTTTCTATGTTAATAGATGGAATTAAAAAATTAGAAAAAGCAGGAGCTTCTTCCATAGCTATCTCATGTAATAGTGTATTTTCGTACTTTAAACAAATACAAAATGCAGTTTCTATACCAATAATTAATATCATGGAAGAAACAGCTAGAGAAGTAAACAAAAAAGGATTTAAAAAAGTTGGCATATTAGGAACAAAACTTACGATTAAACAAAAGCTTTTTGATAATTCTTTGAAGAAATACAATATTAAAGTAATAAAACCAACTATAAACCAGCAAAAGATTATTACTAAAATTATTATGAATATTTTAAGTGGAAGAAAACTAAAGCAAGATAAATTAGCACTAATTTCAATTATAAAATATTTGCAAAATAAAGGTGCTGAGGCAGTCATTCTAGGCTGCACAGAATTACCATTGATTTTATCTCAAAAAGATGTAAACATTAAAATATTTGACACTATGGCTGTATTAGCAACAACAGTAATAAAATATTCGACAAACAATAACTATTTAAATCAAAATCTAAATGAAATTAAAAATGAACCTTCAGATACCAAAAGGAACACGTGACTTTTCACCAGAGGAAAAAATATTGAGAGACAAGATAGTTGATACTCTAAAGGAGGTTTTCGAGCTTTATGGCTATGCCCCTCTTGACACGCCAATTCTTGAGAGGTTTGATGTTCTTGCATCAAAATATGCTGGCGGTGCAGAGATATTGAAAGAAACTTTCAAGCTTAAAGACCAAGGCAATAGAGAGCTTGGCTTGAGGTATGATTTAACAGTTCCATTAGCAAGATATGTTGGTATGAACCCAACAATAAAAATGCCTTTCAAAAGATACCAGATTGGAGAGGTTTTCAGAGATGGTCCTGTTGCATCTGGAAGGTACAGGCAGTTTTTGCAATGCGATGTTGATGTTGTTGGCTCATCCTCAATAGCGACAGATGCTGAAATAATAGCTTTGATTTATGTTGCATTCTGCAAATTTGATATGGAAGTTAGTATAAAAGTCAATAACAGAAAATTATTGAATGATATACTAAATTATTGTGGAATTGATAAAAGCAAACAAGAGAATATTATTTTGTCAATTGATAAACTAGAAAAATTAGGAATTAATGTTGTAAAAAATGAATTGAAAGAGCAAAAAATTGATGATAAAAAAATTAATATAATTCTGGATATAATTAACATAAAAGGGAATAATCAACAAAAAATATCTCAATTAAAAAATCTTTTAAAAAATTCTGAAGGTTTAAAAGAAATTGAAGATTTATTATCATATTTAAAAAATCTAAACTTTGAAGGTGATTTTGATGTTTCCTTGGCAAGAGGGCTTGCTTACTACACAGGCACAGTAATTGAAACTTTCTTAAAAAATAGCAATGTTAAAAGTTCTGTATGTGCAGGTGGTAGATATGACAATATGATTGGAGCCTTTTTGGAAAAAGGAAACTACCCAGCAGTTGGCGTTAGCTTTGGTGTGGACAGAATTTACGATGAATTAGTTGAAAAGCAAAAATCAAAACAAAAAACAACAACACAAGTTTATATTATCCCTATTAAAACTTTGAATGAAAGCATGAAAATAGCACAGCAATTGAGAGATGCTGACATTAACACAGATATTGACTTAATGGATAGAGGCCCAAGCAAAAATTTAGAGTATGCAAATTCATTAGGAATCCCATATGTTGTTTTTGTTGGAAAAAAAGAGTTGCAAGAAAATAAGGTTAAGTTGAGGGATATGAAGAGTGGTAAGGAGGAATTATTAAGTATTAATGACGTTATTAAAAAATTAAAATAAGATATTTTTTTGATTTCTTTATTGATTAAATTTATAAATTAATGCTTTTTGTGTTGTTTTATGAGTACTTATATTGGTTTAGTATACACAGGACAACCTACACTAAGAGAGCTTAAGCGTAAGTCCTATGAAAATGGAGCATCAAATTTAGCTTTGCACGTTGCTCAAAGTGAGATTACAGTTATAGACATTAGAATTAAAGCTATGAATAGAAGGTTTCCTCATAGAACATGGACTCTTGACCAAATAACTGAAGCGTTAAGCTTTTATGAGGGTTTGATGAATACACAATATCCTACAAGTATAAAGTTTGTGTTAGTCTACTTAGGTAATAGAGACATACTACCAAAGTCTTTAGAGATAACAATATCTGAATCAGACGAACTTCAAAAAGCAGGAGTTACACCTCCAACTCCACGAGAAAAATTCGAAGCCCTATTTAAAAGGTAGATTAATTTTACATCTTCGTCAAAACAATAACCTCTCCCTCGTCATCAATTAAAATAGAATGTTCTGCTTGAGTCACAATCCCTTTATTAACTTCAACCAGCGGTGGAAATTGATGTATCATGCCAAGCTGTGTCAATTCTCTTAATGCAAAGTTTGCTTTTGCTCCAAACTTTCTTGTTAGCCATCTCTTCGCAAATGGCAAACCCTCATAGCCTTCAATCTCTTTCAAAACTTCTCTTGTAATTGGGCTTCTTACTGGCTTTTTGTGCTCCAGCATAAATACAGTTGCTAAGCCACTTTCCTGCACAACTCCGGAGCCTGTTGTTGCAAATGGCTCAACTGCAAAAGCCATGCCTTTATTTAGTTTTGTTTTATTTCCATCGTCTATATTCGGAATAGTTGGCTTAGTGTGTATGTTATATAAATCCAATCCATGCCCTGATAAGTTTCTTACAGGATTGTAGCCATAACTTTTGATTGTGTCATTAATTACTTTTCCAATTTCCCTTAGCTCAGCTCCAACATTTACAATTTTTAGTGACTCTTCTAATGCTTTTTGTGCAGCTTTAACTAAGCCGCTATATTTTCCAGATAAATCAATTGTGTAAGCATTGTCGCCTATTGCTCCATCAACGTGAACACCTAAATCTAAGCTAACAACCTGCTCCTCAAAAATAGTTTTATCATCTTCTTCTGGGCAGAAATGAGCTGCAATTTCATTGCAAGAAATTTGGACAGGAAAAGCAGGCTTTCCTCCAAGCTCAAAAATTTTATTCTCAATTTTTTCGGTTGCATCAAGCAAGGAAGCCCCCTTCTTTAACAACGATTTTCCATATTCAAGAACCTCAGCAGAAATCCTGCCTGCTTTAATGTAGTTTTGTTTTATTTGAGAGTCCATTTAAAGAAGTTTTAAGAAGGGTTTATTTAAAAGTTATTATAAAACTTCAACGATTATGGAAAAGATTAAATAGTAAAAGTATGTACGGATTTCCATGCAAAAAGAAGGAATTGAATTAAAAGAAATTCAAAAAAAGAAAATGAAAGAATTGTGGGATAACAAAGAAGATGAAGATTGGGAAGAAGCATGAAAAATAGTAATTAAAACTAATGTTCTACAATTATCTCTTTCTTTTTACTGGCTTTATCAATGGCTTCAGAAATAAGCGTTTTTTCCAATTCTATTATTTTTTGTGTTACTGGATTTTTTGTGTTTAGTGTGTAAAGCTTTGTTTTTCCAAAGCTTCTTGTGGCTTTTACAATTCCATACTTTTCAATCTCATTCCAGTAGTTGAATAGAGAAGCCCTTGATATCATTGCGCCTTTTGAGATGTCTGATTTGCTAAAATCCATGCCCTTGTTTTCTAATAGAAAATCAATTATTTTAAATAAAGGCATTTCTCCTGTTAGGTTTAGCAATAGTGATTTTTGTTTCATTGCTTTAATATCTTTACTTAAGAAGAAATTTTGAGTTTAACTGGCAATGAAACTTCTACCTCTTTCAATTTCTCAGTTCTTTTTTTAAAATTAAAGACAGCAAAACCCTTTATTTCCCCTGTTTTTTCGTCTACGCGCTGGAATATATCATTGCCAATAGCGTTATAAACTGATTGTGTGGGTTTACCTATCCTTAACTCAAGGAAATCGCCTTCCTCATCGTAGTATATATTTAGCTTGTTTTTCATTTTTCCAGCTTCTGTGTATAGAAAGCAGTAATAATAAAACCTTCGCCATTTAAATACTTTTTTGAAGAAAAAGATAGAATAATGGAATATATTGACGAGTTTTTGAGGATGGAGTAAGTTGGTTGAAAGTTCATTTAACGTACAGAGCAAGGCGACCCGTAGGGCTCGAGGCGAGAAATTTTTTCCTCGAATTTTGAGGCAACCCACAAAAAATCCGAAACAGAGCTGACAAATTTTTCAGAGCTGAGAAAAAGTTAAGTTGAGTGAAGCGAAGCTACGAAGTGGCGAAGCGGAACGAACCGTTTAATATGTGTTAGGCGAGTGAGCCTACAAAGTGGGCGAACCTTGACATTTCAATTTTCCGAGTTTTTATTCTTCCTGTACATTTTGAAGAAATGTTC